>NZ_JADPEX010000016.1:0-102386 GCF_015668065.1 Ruminococcus sp. 1001713B170207_170306_F1
AGCCAGATTAAAAGAAAAGAATATTGCAGAAGTCTGGAAGAATATGCTGGAAATGCACTTCTGGTTGGAGTGAATTATAATAAGAGAACGAAAGTACATGAATGCATGATTGAAGAGTATAAGCTTTAAATTAAATTCAGAGATGCATATGTGCACGAAAAGGTCTGTGGCGGGGCAGTGCAGTTGCTGAAAGGATAAGAAAAAAGGACAATAATATTATTATCCCAACATATTTGAATATCTCCCAAAAATGCGCCAATATTGGGAGAAAGAAAAGAAGCTTGGGAGAAAGGAGTTGGAATGAGAGTATTTGATTATTCCAAACTTAAGGAAAGGACCTGGGATAATGAGATTCTGGCATATGTTGCACAAATCCATGAGTATAAAGGAAAACAAGATCTGTATCTAAGACAAAAGCCCGTTGAACTTAATCGCCTGATTGAAATTGCGAAAATACAGAGTACAGAAAGTTCGAATCAGATAGAAGGTATTGTGACAACAAATGCAAGATTAAAACAGCTTGTGGAAGATAAAACAACGCCCAGGAATAGAGATGAAGAAGAAATACTTGGATATCGTAATGTCCTAAATATTGTCCATGAAGCTTACGAAGCAATTCCTGTTCGAAGTAATTATATTTTGCAGCTTCACGGTGAGATGTTAAAACATACTGCATTTTCTTATGCTGGTAAATATAAGACCACTCCAAATGAGATTGATATGATGCTTGAAAATGGAGAGAAAGTGGTGTTGTTTAAGCCATTAGAACCTTACGAAACCCCAGATGCAGTAGAACGACTTTGCAATGAGTATAACAAAGCTATAGGGGATGGTATTGTAGATCCGCTCATTCTGATACCTAATTTTATATTAGATTTTCTATGTATTCATCCTTTCAATGACGGAAATGGACGAATGAGCAGACTATTAACATTATTGCTCCTATATCGAAGTGGATATATTGTTGGGCAGTATATCAGTATAGAAAAAGCTATTGCGGATACAAAAGAAACATATTATGAAGTTTTGCAAAATGCGGATCAAAACTGGTATGAGGGAGAGAATGATCCCAAGCCATTTATTAAATATATGTTAGGAATTATTCTATCGTGCTATAGAGAGTTTGAGGCAAGAATAGTATTAGCTGAAAAAACAGGAAAAAAAAGCAAGGCATATGATGTTGTAAAGACATATTCAGAAAACACGCTCGGAAAGTTTTCGAAACATGATGCACTGGTTGCATGTCCTAGTCTTGGAAGTTCCTCAGTAGAATCAGCATTAAAAAAACTGGTTGATGAGGGTGCTATAATACGAACTGGCGCAGGACGCAAAACAATGTATATGAAGAAAAGAGAGTAATTATTACCAGCTGCAGAAAAAAATGGAGACTACATTGCGATGATGGCCAAAAAGTTTCCTACAGACTCTGATTACGCCAATTCCAATAAGAATCTGAAAGCAGAAGATTATGAAGTAGACTATGCGATCACACACACCTGCCCATTATACCAAGTGAGAACGCTTGGCTGCTACCACGTAGCCAGGGAAGAAGAACCCCTTCAGAACTATTTTCAATGGGTATGTGACAAGTTGAACCAGACTAATGAGATGCTTGCAGATGGCAGCGGCGACAAGAAGGGCAGATCTTTCAAACACTGGTATTTCGTCCACTGGCACACCGACTGGAACAAAAACTGGCTTGAGCTTATGCACCTGGAAGAATTGCCCCAAAAGTGCAGGGCAATTTACCTGGATGTAGAGGATATGGAAACTGGCGAACATATTTTCTTAAAATAATATGGAAAATCGATTGAAAATATCACAGAATAAAATATACTATTTATAAGTATACTACTGCAAACAGTATACTTTGTTTACGGCGCTTATGATTTGACAACGAGGAGGCTGCTTAAGAGAATTTGCCGGCAGACATAAAGCCCTGTTTTTTTCTGCACAGAGAAGAATGATTCTTTGAATCTTCTGGACTTTTCCAAGATGGTGCAAACATTTTTCAAAGGCTCTTTTATATCTTCTTTTCAAAATTGGGAAGCTGAATTTGAATATATTACAGGAAAAATTTCAGACGAAAAATTGGTATTGATTATTGATGAGTTTCCTTTTCTGGCAGAACCGAATCCTTCAATGACATCTGGAGGCGTTTTCCTCTGAGATTTCACTGGAGGAAAATATAAAAAATAATCTGCTTACGGAAGGGACTTTTTTGAATGATGAACCCCAGACACTTTTGAGGATTGAATTGAGAGAGCCTTCGGTATACAATTCCATTTTAGAGGCGATTTCCAATGGATGTAATAAGATTCGTGAGATTGCAGATCGAATTCATGAAGAGAAAAGCAAGTGCAGCAAATATATGCTTACATTGCAGACTCTGCGATTAATTGAGAAGTGTGTTCCCTGTACCGAGCCAGAAACAAGTAAAAAAGGGATTTATGAGATAACAGATAATTATTATAAGTTCTGGTACAGATTCCTTTTTACAAATCAGAATTATTATTCCATGCTGGGCCTGGAGCTTTCCTGCGAAGAAACTTCCGTTTATTCCATATAAAATGGGAAAATGGTGGGGGAATAATCTATTGATAAAAGCGCAGGATGATGTTGATATACTTGCGTTTGATAAAACGGGAAAGAAAGTGTTGCTCTGTGAATGTAAGTTTCGAAATAAACCAATGCCTATGGAAGAGTATGATGACCTGGTTATGGCTGCAGAAATGTTTAAAAATGCAGAGGAAAAGTATCTTATGTTTTTCAGCAAATCTGGTTTCACAGAGTCAGTAAAGGAAAGGGCGGCGCGAGAAAATGCGGTGCTTCTTACAATCGAAGACTTGTATTAGAGTCTTTTTCAGACCCGCTCTAAGGAGTATAAAGAATGAACAGAAAAAACTTTCTGAAAAATAAGAAAATCAACTGGATCAAAGTGGTTATCCAGATATTGTCCTTCGCTTTAATTCCGGGCTTATTTGAAGGGGAATTCGCAGCTGTGGGAAATATTGTTTCCTGCATATACAAGGGAAATATTTCATGGGAAAGTGTGAAGTATTCGGTATGGATGCTGTTGGCAACTGTGCCGGCAACAGTACTTGTGGGAAGGTTTTTCTGTGGATTTTTCTGCAGTTTTGGAGCAGTGCAGGATTTGCTATGGCTTGGATCACACAGATTGCGGGCATTATTTCCGGGAAAAAGAAACCTGAAAAAGGCTGACCGGATATTCAGATTTGCCAAGTATGCAGTGCTTTTTTACTTTATAATATTCATATGGAGTGGTGTAACAGCTGTGAAAACAGCCGGCCCGTGGCAGGTGTTTGGGCAGTATGTTTCATTTGGACACTGGCCAGGATTGAAGCCTTTGCTTTCAGTTGGAGGAGTTCTGCTTCTTTTAATCTTTATTGGCTCACTGTTTGTACAGAGATTTTTTTGCAGATATTTTTGCCCTATGGGAGCAATTTATTCACTGATTTCACAGACATCTTTCCTGAAAATTGATAAGCCGCGGGAAGAGTGCGGAAAGTGTCATTTATGTACCTCGAAATGCACCATGGGGATGGATCTTACGAAGAAAGACAGGATTGCCGGAGGAGAATGTATCAGCTGTCAGAAGTGTGTAAGCTGGTGTCCAAAAGGGAATGCGCACTTTAGAAGCAGATATGGAGTGCTGATCGGAGTGGGCGTTACCTGTGCTACCATCATGGTGTCACAGCTCCTTATAGCAGGAAATCTGGCTAAAGAGAAAACGGCAGATTCAGTGAAAAAAACGGCAGAAAATGATGCTGGAGGTAACTTTCAGAATGGTATTTACACAGGAACCGGTGAGGGCTACAGAGGCAAGGTGACGGTTACGGTAAAGGTTGCCGATGGGAAGATAACGGAGCTTGTACTGGATGATTATGCAGATGATAAGTCTTATATGGAGAGAGCGAAAAACAGGATTTTCCAGGAGATGATCAGCAGGCAGAATACAGATGTAGATGCAGTTTCCGGAGCGACTTACAGCAGTAACGGCTTGATTGAAGCTGTGAATAAAGCACTGGGAAATGACGAAGGTGAAGGGAAGAAACCTGAACAGGAAGAATCTGAAGATAAGCAATCCTTTATAGAGGCTGGACGTTTTCAGAATCTGACAGATGGCATTTATACCGGCTCGGCAGATGCATTTCGAGGGGATGTGGAGGTTCAGGTTACAGTTGAAAAACAGAAGGTAACGGATATTTCCATTCTTTCCTATTGTGATACAGAGGAATACTTTTTCAGGGCAGCACCAGCTGTAATCGAACAGATGAAGGCTGAGCAGAGTCTGAATGTAGATGCAGTAAGTGGAGCAACCTACAGCAGCAATGGGGTTATTCATGCAGTGGCAAATGCGTTGGAGATTCCGGAGGATCAGTATGCACCAAGACCTGGCAGGAATCTGACTGCAAAGAAAAAGAACCATGGGCATATTGTGAAGCATGAGATAACAAGTCAGGAAGAGTATGAGGAAAAAGTAGAGAAATATTCAAAGTGATATGGTCATCCCCCAAAAATAAAAGCTTCTGAATCAGACACAGGACTGAAAAATCCTGTATCTGTCAGAAGCTTTTATTTTTGATTTGTATCCATATTATTTTCTGCCATAGACAGATATTTATATGTGGGCAGAAAGTTAGTGCTTTTTGCCTTTCTATAGTATTGCATAAAAATACGTTCCATAATATTGGGAATCTGAGATTCAACCGGCTGAAACAGGATGATCAGATACTGCATGGAACTGTATCTGGTACAGATATCCACACGCCGGATGGTGTTTTGGATAGCCTGTTCCATATGGGAAAGTGTCTGCTCAATTTCTTCAATATGAGCGGGAGTGTCCGAAGTGGCTTCCAGTGTGAGCATTACCAGGTAGCAGCGGCTTCCGCTTCGGATAATGAGCTGTTGCATATATTCATACTGCCTGGAAAAATCCCGGTAATTCAGTTCAAGAGCACCTGCATAGCTGCCACTTTTGCGAAGCGCGTCTGCCACCTGCTGAAGATCCCTGGCAGTACCTGGTGAATCGGAAGAGGAATGACTGATCTGATGATAAAAGGAAAAGTGATTTTTACCATTTTGCTTTACATTGTATAATGCCTTATCTGCTTTGGAATAACAGTCTGCAAAGGTATCGCTGGTAGTGCACATATACAAACCGGCAGACAGAGCAGCATCTTTGATTTCAGGATCAGCTTCTGCGATGGAATGGAAGTGGTGGAAAAGCCGTGTCGTTAGTTTCGACACATTTTCAGCACTTATGTCTGGCAGAAACAGAAGAAATTCATCTCCACCAAGACGACAGGCAATACCGTTGGCTGTATAGCGTGAAAGCAGGGTTCCCAGATTCCTTAAGGCGCGGTCACCGGCCATGTGTCCATAAACGTCATTGATTTTTTTCAGATTATCCATATCAAGGAAAATAAGACAACCGTTATGTTCCTGCATGAATTCTGCAATAAGCCGCTCTCCAAGGCTTCTCATAGGAAGACCGGTCAGGAAATCATAATTCTTTGAATCCTCCTGGTTCTTTATGGTGCTGACTACTTCTGAAATGAATTTGTTAATGGTGTGGTCAGCCTCTGGTGGAGCTGTTATTTCCTGTGTGCGGATATTGTGGAGAACAACACGCTTTTCATCTAATAGCTTTAAAAATACATCTGTAATTTCCGGATCAAACTGTTTCCCGCGGTTCTTACTGATTTCCTCCCGGATCATTTCCGGAGGAAGTGCATTTCGGTAAATTCTGCGGGAATTCATGGCATCATAGCTGTCTGCCATTGCGGTGATGCGTGCATGAATGGGAATTTCGACACCAGAAAGCCCGTCTGGATATCCATTTCCATCATACCGTTCGTGATGATTTCTGGCCACTTCAACAATATGAGGGACAAAGGTAATATCCTTCAATATTTCTGCACCGATGACGGTGTGTTTTTTATCAGATTATACTCGTCATCTGTAAGTCTGGAGGGCTTGTTTAAGATCAGATCCGGAATACCAATTTTTCCGATATCATGAAGGTAAGCGGCATGCTTTAACTGCTGGATTTCCTCTGAAGACCATCCAAGCTCGGCTGCAATAAGTGCGGCATATTCTGCAACCCGGTAGGAATGTCCGCGGGTGTACTCGTCCTTGGCCTCGATGGTGGTGGACAAAGTCTGCATCATTTGCAGGGAGAGGTTCTCTGTCTGCTTCTGTTTGTGTTCCAGCTCCAGCTGCTGGCGCTCATTCTCTATATGCTGAATGCTTCGAAGAGTCCGGACAATGTTGACAAACAGCAGAATGAGCATTCCAATGCCGATAAAAAGACCGGACAGGGATGTGACAAAATATACAGAGACACATTCAGCAGCAACGCAAAGCAAAACGAGCAAATGCGCCAGGAGCAGAAGATGGTCTGAGGCTTTTTTTCTGTGGCGGATGTAGAGGCAGAGATGGATAAACACCATCAGGAATGTACCGATCAGTATGATCTGCCCCAGGGGGAGGGTTTCAGTGTAGTCTGCAATATTTGCTATGGCCAGAATAGAGCAGACTGTAAAATCCAGCAGGGAGATTCCGATTACAATATGATAAAGTTTGCGGTGAAGCCCATTCTGTATATTGTCTGCATAAAGCAGAAGGGGAATCGGTCCAAGAAGGATCATAACAAAGCATAAGGAAGCCAGGGCAGATGAGTTTGGGATCAGCAGCTGGCGGATCTTGGACTCGCCCAGCATCCAGGTTGCTCCCACTATCATGCACCAGCCAAGATATTCCATGTCAAAGCTTGTGTGGTACACAAAACCAAGGGTAAGGCTGAAAAGAATGGTGGTCAGTCCTGCAAACAGGGTGAAAAATGCGATGTAAGTGGCCAGTCCGTAATGGCTGAAGATCAGCTGCCAGATGTCCGCTTTATCTCCGCAGAAAATCTGGTTCACAACACCGGAATAATTAGAGGTGTAGGTGGTCAGTTCAATGCGGAGCTCCTTTCCGGCATCTTCATGGGAGGTGGAGCAAAAAATGAAACGGCTGGCGGAATTTTTCCCAATCAGACGGGTTTTACTGGTGCTGTACTGTTCTCTTAAGGTGCCGTTTATGTATATGTTTACGTCCTGCAGGGAGGAACGAATCGCTATAGATGAGGCATCAAAATCTGCCGGAAGGGTAGATGTGATGACCATGGTTTCGCCTGCGGGAACATCATAGGAACCGGGAACTGTGATTTCTTCAGTGGTGCCGTCAGATTTTTCCCAGGTAAAGGTTCCGGGATAGAGGAGGGACGGAGAGTTTCCGCTGACAGTTCTTTCATCCGCACCGAAAAACTGCATGAAAATGAACCATCCAAGAATGGCGAGCATCAGAAAATAGAAAATGTATCTTGGTCCCTGGCGGGCAGGGGATTTCTCCTTGGTCATGGTAATTCTCCTTGTATGTGAGCGGTGTTAAATTTTTGTGGTTGTTAATTGTATTATACTATATGCGAAGAGATTCATCAAAACATTATTATCCGCAATGTTTGGAAAATTTTTAAAATCTTTCAGAAATCTGACTGTTTCGGTATACGAAATTCCAATAAAGTGGTATAGTTAATCTAAATAAGTTTTACAAAAATATGTGGTGTTTGGGATGGATTGAGAAAAATTCTGTTAAAAAACATGTGAAGTACGGGGGAAAATATGGATATTTTAGTTGTGATCGATATGCAGAATGATTTTATTGACGGAGCGCTTGGCACACCGGAGGCGGAAGCGATTGTGCCTAATGTGGTGGACAGAGTGAAGAATTTCAATGGTCTTGTGCTGGCGACCAGGGATACTCACGGCGGGGATTATCTGCAGACCCAGGAAGGCAGAATGCTTCCTGTAGAGCATTGCATCCGCGGCACCTATGGCTGGGAGATCCGGGAGGAGATCGCAGAGCTTCTGGAGTCCGGACCCATTGACAAGCCAACCTTTGGCAGCGAAACTCTGGGAAAAGTCCTGAAAGAATTTAATAAATCAGAGACCATTGACAGCATTACACTGGTAGGGCTTTGCACAGATATCTGTGTGATTTCCAATGCTATGCTGCTGAAAGCATTTTTGCCGGAGGTACCGATCATGGTAGACTCTCTTTGCTGCGCCGGAGTGACACCGGAGAGTCATGAGCGGGCGCTGGAAGCGATGAAAGCCTGCCAGATAGAGGTCCTTTAGGGAGCCATGAGAAAATAGAATTTGGAAGTGGTTGCTAAAAAAAATGCCGCAAAGTCACGGGAAGTGGTGATCTTGTGGCATTTTTATTTTTCTGCGTCAAAAGAAAACTTATTTTCTCATATTTCCATCAAAATCACATGATACTATATTAAATAAATTGCGGCTTCTGTCTGATGGGAAACCGCAATGGATTACAAGAGCCTGTTTGAAATACAGAAAGCCTTATGGGACAGGCTTTAAGAGAGAGGAAAGAGCCGTGAAAAAAATAGAGATTCTTGTTGTAGAGGATGAACCGAAATTAGCACAGACGATTTCTGACTTTCTGAGGATTCAGAACTATGAAGTAGAGACAGCACTGACCGGGAACAAAGCCCTGGAATATTTTTGCCAGAATAAGCAGAAGGTGGATCTGATCCTTCTGGATCTTATGCTGCCGGATATTTCCGGATATACCGTATTGAAAGAAATCAGGAAAATATCGGAGGTTCCGGTTATTATTTTGTCTGCAAGGTCGGCCGTGGCAGACCAGATGAGCGGATTTGAGAAAGGTGCAGACGATTATATCACCAAGCCCTTTACTCTGGCTCTTGTGAAAATGCACATTGAGGCGGTGCTGAAGCGTGCCGGGAAGCTGCGGACTATGGTGGAATACAACGATCTGCAGGCAGATGTGAATGCACAGCTTTTATTTTACAAAGAGCAGCATATCCCCACCACCAGGAAAGAATTTGATCTGATAGTTTATTTCATGGAGCATCCGGGAATTGTTCTGCCCAGAGATACCATACTGAATGCGGTGTGGGAATACGATTATGCAGGTGATGTGCGGACCATTGATACTCTGGTGAAGCAGCTGCGGAAAAAACTTGGAGAAGGCTGCAATTATATCCGGACTGTTTACGGCGTGGGCTACATCTTCGGGGAGGACATCCATGAAAATTAAAAAAGATTTCTGGAGAAATGGGAAAGCACTGTGGATTCAGATTATTGCTTTTGCACTGGCAGTCATTCTGTATAGTGTGTGCTGTTATCCCATATATACTTCATCAAAGGCCAGAATCATGCGTCAGCTGTATGAAGATATTCATGACATGGATCTTGAGGAACTTAGCGAGGACGACGAAGAAACACTTGGTGATTATCAGAAAGAAAAATTTGAGACTATAATTGCGAATGAAAATTATGAGCAGATTTATACGTCCAGATCATCTCTGAAAACTATGCAGTCCCGTAAGTACATAGAAAACAAAATTGCCCAGTACACAGAAGAAGGAACCCTGGAACAGCGTCGCATGGAATCCCGGCATATTCTGATGTTTCGTGGGAAGATTATACAGGATGGACATACATTCTATGTATACCTGCGGAAAGATGTTCAGTCAGTTCTGGAAGTGATTGAGGGAACCAGATTATATCTGGCGGTTGTTTTGCTTCTGATGGTGGGATTAAGCTATTTCCTAGAAAAAATGAGTAAAGCAAGTACCGAGAAAAAAGCAAAGCAGTCTGACTATCAGCTTCTGGAAAGCCAGAGAGAATTTGTGGCGAATATTTCCCATGAATTAAAAACACCTCTTGCAGTAGTGTCCAGCCAGGTGGAAATGCTGGAAATCGCAGGAGATAAGATTGATCGTTCCTACTATTATTCTTCCATTCACGAGGAGCTGGACAAAATGTCCAGAATGGTAGGAGAACTCCTTGATTTTTCCATGTTGGACAATCAGATGAGTTCTATGGAAATGAGCCGTGTAAATGTATCAGAAATGATAGAATATCTGCTTCTTCGATATGATGCTATGTTCCGCAAAAACGAGATCAAAGTGGAACAGGAAATCGAAAAGAACTGTTTCGCATACGGAAACCGCATGTATCTGGAAAGAGCAGTAAACAATTATCTGATGAATGCGTTTCAGCATACAGAGCAGGGAAAGCGGATCCGGATTACTCTGAAGAAAGAGAAAAAGCAGATACGCATGGAAGTCTACAACGATGGAGCGCAGATTAAAGAAGAGCAGATGGAGCATATCTGGGACAGCTTTTACACAACTTCCCAGAAGAAGAAACCAGTCACATCTGAGAATGAAGTACGTAACATTGGTCTTGGACTTTTTGTGGTCCGAAAGATCGTGGATAAACATAAAGGAAGCTGCGGAGCCCAAAATCTGGAGAACGGAGTGCTGTTCTGGCTTCAGATTCCTGAAATCAGGGAGTTGGGAAAATGAGAAAGTGGAATAAAAAAACAAAAATTGCAGTATTTATTATATTTTTAATTTTAGCTGTGCTGTTTGCCGCTCTATGCTGGAAAAAGCGCCGTGGAATCTATAATACATATATGAAGCTTACTGGTCAGGAGATTCCTTATTCTGTCCAGGAAAAAAGAAGGAAAAAATATGGATATTATGACCAGGAATTGAATGCTTCCATGAATCTGGAAAATCCGGTTTACATAACTGAGAATGACGGTTCTGCAAATGAGATCGAAACAGATATTCCAAAAGAAGCCACACGTATAGCATCCTCTTATGAAATCGATCAGCAGCTGCAGACAGAGCTGGAGAATGGATACAGCTGGGAGGAGCCTATGGTGATCCAGAATCCTTATCAGGTTTCTCCATTGACAGCGGTGATTATTTTCGACACAAAAGAAGAGTGTGCGGTACGTTTTACGGTCAAGGGAAAAACGGAAGCCGCAGATATCAGCGGAGAAGTGGAATCTGCTGCTTCACACAGAATCCCGGTGATCGGTCTTTACCCGGCAATGGAAAATACAGTTGTTCTGGAGCTTCTGGATAAATCAGGCAAGGTTACAGATTCCCGGGAAATCACTATTACAACGGATGAACTTCCGGATAAACTGGATGATGCTGTGAAACCGGTGAAAACAAGCGGGGGATCTGCATTTGAACTGACTATGGTATATGGACAGCGGACAACTTTCCCATTTGCTTATGATTGTATGGGAGATATCCGTTGGTACATGAGCGGAGAATTTACTTCTGGAATTTATATGTTGTCAAATAGCAGGATGATAGTTGCCTCCAATGAAGCTTTTATGCCATCCCAGGACAAACCGCAGACAACCAATCTCTATGAGATGGATTATCTGGGACGCGCCTACACCATGTACTATGTGGCGGGTGGAAATCACCATGAAGTAATCGAAAAAGAGCCGGACGGAAATCTTCTGGTCCTGACCAGTTCTCTGGAAGGACACATTGAGGACAAAATTCAGGAAATTGACAGACAGACCGGTGAAGTTGTAAATGAATTGATAATGGAAGACATTTTTGGAGGGAAATATGAGGACCGGGTTGACTGGACTCATTTAAACACCGTGTCTTATCAGCCGGAGACAGATACCATTGTGATCAGTCCGCGAAATCTGGAATCTGTGGTCAAATTGAACTGGACGACAAAGGAAATCCAGTGGATTCTCTGCAATCCGAAATTCTGGGAGGGTACAGAATATGAGAAATATGTGCTTCAGCCGGAAGGGGATTTTGTTTATCAGTTCCAGCAGCATACTGCCTACCAGCTGGAAACAGATCTGGATGGAGATGACCAGACAATAGAAGTCAGTATGTTTGATAATCATTATGTAAAAGTACGAAAGTCCGATGTATTGCAATACTTTGATGGTGAAAAAGAATCTTATCTGTTGGTTTATGCTGTAAATGAAGCAGAAAAGACAGTAAAGCAGATTAAAAAGATTCCTACTGTATGGTCTACCATTACTTCTTCTGCTATTTATGATGCTGACAGTAATCATATTTTCGGCATGTGCGGTCATGTGAAGGATTCTGAAGATAAACGAAGAGGAATGAACTATGAGTTTGACTATGATACAGAAGAGCTGATCAATCAGTTCAGCATCAAAAGCTATTATTATCGCGCATCAGAGATGAAAATTGACTGGAATGATCTGGCAGCAGTCATGGAAATAAAAGACAACTATATTATGGGAGAATTATATCAGCCTGTAAAAGCGACCTGGTTCTTCTGGCAGAAGAAGCCGGAACAGGTACTGGATGACGGCGAGATTACATTGCATCTTACCGGACAGGTGCTTTATGCAGGCGCTTATGATCACCAGATTTCCCAGATTATTTTTCATGGAAAGAAAAATACTTATGTGTATGACACTACAGACATCCGTCTTCATACGAAATCTTACCTGAAGTTCTATGAGAACATTCCGGTACCGCTGCAGGGAATGGAAGCGGATGATTATGAGATTTATGTTGTATATCAGAACGAATTTTATGATTTGGAACAAAATATAAAAATTAAGTGATTTAATGCTGCTGTTCACTGGTAACATTCTGCGAAGCGTGTTGCTGTGAATGGTGGAAATAGTAAAACTTTAAATTTTTACAGGCAATATTAAGAAAGTGTTTCTGCTTTATTGCGGAACTATGTTATAATAGTTGATAACACGACCAGAGCGTGTTTGAAAAATGATTCCGGCACATTCGGCAGAATATTTATTTCAAACATGCTCCAGGTAAATGAAGTTATACCAGAAAAATAAAGGGAGTAAAAAAAATGAAGAAAAAAGTTTTATTACAGGTAATGGGAGCCGTTCTGGTGGCTGGTTTAATGGCTGGTTGTGGTGGCACAAATGATACAAAGACGGAAGAGAATACCAAGACAGAAGCTGCCGCAGACAATGCTGATGCCAAGGAAGAGACTGACAGCACGGAAGCAGAAGATACAAGTGAAGATTCTGCAAGTACTGATTCCGCTGAAGAAGACAGTGCAGAGGCAGATGACACAGCTGCAGAAGCAGAGAGTACAGGTGAGGATTCTGCAAGTAGTGATTCAACAGAAGCAGACAGTGCAGAGGTGGCCGACAGCAAGGAGACAGAAGCAGCAGGAAGTTCTGCTGGTACAGCAGCCCAGACTGCAAACAGTGATGCATACGGCGAGGTTGTTTCTGCAGCAGGATGGAATATTACAGTAGAAGATGTGGAGATCAATTCCTCTCTTGAGAATGTAAGCGTAGAACTTGGCTATACAGGTGTGGAGACAAGCGACTACAAGAAAGAGGCTGACGCAGGCAAGACTTTCTGTATGATTAAGCTGAAGATCGAGAAAGACGGCAGCAAGGAGACTTTGGACTGGGCGAATCTGAAGCTGACTGACAGTGAAGGAAATGAATATAGCAGAATGGATGATGAATTCATTTCAGAGCTTGGTATGACACGTATGGCAGGAACCACTTTGAATTTCGGTTCCAACGAGGGCTGGATCGCATTTGAGATTGACGAGAATGCAGAAGGTCTGGAGCTTAGCTATCCATTTGAGGCAGAGGAATATCACTGCGCATTATAAGGATGATAAAAAATGCAGACAATCCGTCAGCTGCCATGACGGTGGTATGAAAATGCGGATTTTGTATTAGATCGTGTTTGAGAAATCATAAAATTGCACAGGAGGCTGGCATGAAGAATAAAAGATATCGGGAACTGGCTGCAATACTTGTAATGATGACAATGACAGCGGGTTCTATTACTACAGTTGCAGCAGAAACAGAAACTACAGCAGAGACAGAAACAGATGAGCCGGAAACAGAAACTGCAGAGGATGCAGATTCCGAGGCAGCAGAAGCAGCAGATATCCAGTCCCAGGCGGCTGCCCTGGAAGTAACTGACCGGTTTGCACAGCAGACTGCTGTTGACGAAGCGCTCCTTCAGGAGGCGTCAAACGGCTACAGTCTTGATGAGGCCCTGATTGTAGTCAATCCATATGGAATGTCCCCTTTAAGTGCAGTTGCCGTTTTTTCCACAGAGGAAGCCTGCGGCGGAACTGTTACTGTGAAAGGAAAATCCGCAGAGAACGATGTGACGGGAACTTTTGAGGAGGAAACGGAGCATATCGTCCCGATTTATGGTCTTTACAACAATGATACCACAGAGGTTGTAATCACTCTGGATGATGGAACTTCTGCTACCTTTGAAGTAACAACTGAAGATATAGGTGTTGACTACGGTACAATCCAGACAGAGATGAAAAGTGAGGCAAGTTACGATTATTCGAACTTGACTTTTGTCTGCTCCACTATGGGAACCCTGTATGGAGTAGATGCGGCCGGAGATATTAGATTCTTTACCAATATTGGCGGAACTCTCGGAGTTCACCAGCTGGAGAACGGGCATCTTCTCATGCCTGCATCCTATGTGCTGAAGAGCAGCTACTATAAAGAAGGAATGATCGAAGTCGACCTTCTGGGAAAAATTTACCGCGAATACATGATTCCTGGTGGCCAGCATCACGATTTCGTGGAGCTTCCGGATGGCAATCTCCTGGTGGCTTCTGACAGCCCGGACTTAAGCACAGTTGAGGACTACGTGGTAGAAATTGACCGTGAGACCGGTGATGTTGTATGGGAGCTTGACATGAAGGATCTCATCAGCCAGGAAGATGGACAGTCTGCTTCTATGGATTCAGACGGAAGTGAGGAAGCTGACTGGTTCCATAATAATGGTCTTGCCTATGATGCAGAGAATGATCTGGTTCTTCTTTCTGCAAGACACAAAGATGCCATTGTAGCAGTAAATAAAGAGGACAAATCCCTGGCATGGATCCTTGGAAATCCTACAGGCTGGGATGGTGTGGATCCGTCTTATTTCTTTACTCCGGAGGGAGAAGATTTCGAATGGTTCTATGCACAGCATAATGTTTCCATTCTGGATAATGGAGATATTGCTCTTTTTGACAATGGTACTGCCAAGGTAAAACGTGTGGATGGCGATAACCGTGTAAGTGGTGATAACGTATATTCCCGTGCGGTTGTTTATCAGATTGATACAGAGAACATGACCGTTTCCCAGGTAACTGAGTATGGTAAAGAGCGAGGCGCCGACTGGTATTCGGACTGGATTTCCGGTGTGGTTTCCCTGGATGGAACACAGGATCATTTGTGGATCACAGCTGGCTCCCACCTGCATAGCGATGAAGAAAACCGCAGTGATTATTACCCGAAAGATATGTTTGTACAGGGACTGACCAAGACCACACATATCGATCAGGTAGATAATGGAGAGCTGAGCTTTGAACTGACGATCTCCGGTGACACTTATAACGCGCTGACCTATCGTTCTTTCCGCATGCCCCTTTATACAGAAGGAAAATATGATCCATCCGCAGTTCCGGAGGTGCTTGGTTTTCTTGGAGAGACAAGTTATGAGGAAAGCAGCATTGATGTGAGCACCGCAGAGGCTTTGCCAGATGGCTGGAATTTCCTGCTGGATGGAAGCAAGATCAGTGTGAACGGAAGCTTCCAGACCCAGACCGCAGCAGCAGATCTGCAGGCTGGAAAGATGATCCTGATAAGCGGTGAGTCCCAGAGAGCTTATCAGCTGACACAGACTCCTTCTGAAGGAGATGACGGAACAAATGTTACAGTTAAGGGCTGGACGGCAATTGACGGGCTGGAAGGTCAGGAATGGGATATTTATCTGGAACTGGACGGTGTTCTTTATAATACGGGATATATGTACAGTCAGGCATAAGTATATAATTTGTCAAAATGGGTTCAAGAGCCTTGAACCCATTTTGACGTTACAGGCTTTGCAGCCTGTACGGACATAACGACAAAAATTTGAGGAGCTTACAGTATGAAAAAATGGAGCAAAAAGAAAAAAATCACCATTCTGCTTCTGTTTCTGGTGCTGCTTGCATTGTTTGCAGGCCTTTGCTGGAAAAAGCGGCGGGGAATTTATAATACTTACATGAAACTTACCAATCAGGAAATTCCCTATTCTGTAAAAGAAAAACGGAAGAAAAAATATGGCTATTACGGTCAAAAGCTGAATGTTACCATGGATGTGGATGACACGATTTCCATTCAGGAAAACGATGATTCCGCGAATGATATCCAGACTGAAATCCCTCAGGCGAAAACACTGGTGGCAACCTCCTATGAGATTGACCAGCAGCTGCAGACAGAGCAGGAAAATGGATATACATGGGATGATCCCATGGTTATTCTCAACCCATATCAGATTTCCCCATTAACTGCAGTAGTACTTTTTGACACAGAAGAAGAGTACGGAGTGCGCTTTACTGTGAAAGGAAAAACTGTAGCAGCAGACATCAGCGGAGAGATAGATTCGACCAGTTCACACAGAGTGCCCATTATTGGTCTTTATCCGGGAGAGGATAATACAGTAGTACTGGAACTTCTGGATGATTCCGGCAGAGTGAAGGATTCCCAGGAGATCACTATTACAACAGAAGCTTTGCCAGAGTCTCTTACGGATGTGATCGAACCTGTGGAGACCAGTGGAGAATCTGCATATGATCTGACCATGGTTTACGGACAGAGCACTCATCTTCCTTTTGCATATGACTGCATGGGAGATATTCGCTGGTATATGAACAAAGAGACTGGAAATTATGGCCTTTACATGCTTTCCAACTGCAGAATAATCTGGCAGGATACTGCCGGATATGTTCCGAACCTGGAGAAGCCTCAGTCTACCAATCTTTATGAGCTGGATTATCTGGGAAGAGCTTACAACATGTATTATCTTTCCGGGGGAAGTCATCATGAGGTAATTGAGAAGGAGCCAGGCGGAAATCTTCTGGTGCTTACAAGCTCCATGCAGAGCCATTGTGAAGATAAAGTTGAGGAAATCGACCGGCAGACAGGTGCGGTAGTAAATGAACTGAAACTTCAGGATATTATTAAATGCAAATACGAGAATCTGGTTGACTGGGCTCATATTAATACGGTTTCCTATCAGCCGGAGACAGATACTATTCTGCTCAGTGTCCGCAATCTGGAATCTGTGATCAAGGTAAACTGGACAACCAAGGAAATCCAGTGGATTCTTTGCGATCCAAGATTCTGGGAAGGCACAGACTATGAAAAATATGTGCTGAAAGCAGATGGTGATTTCATTTATCAGTTCCAGCAGCATACAGCATATCAGATCGATACAGATCTGGATGGCGATGACCAGACTATAGAAATCACCATGTTTGATAACCATTTCCTGTGGAGAAGGAAGAAAGATATCGACTATTATGACAAGACAGAGGAATCCTACCTGCTGGTATATTCTGTAAATGAAGCAGAAGGTACTGTGAAGCAGATTAAGAAGATTCCTACGGTATGGTCCAAGATCACATCCGCAGCGATTTATGAGGATGACAGCAATCATTTCTTCGGAATGTGCGGTCATGTGGCAAATGCAGAAAATGGCTGGAAGGGAATGACCTACGAGTTTGACTACGATACAGAGAAGGTCCTGAATCAGTACTGTCTTAAGAAAACCTTTTACCGTGCAGAGGAAATGCGGATTGATTACAACGATCTTGCAAGTCCTATGGAACTGGATGAGAATTATATCAAAGGAGAATTGTGGCAGCCGGTGAAAACCTGGAAATGGCTGTGGAACAAGAAACCGGATCAGGTGCTTCCGGCAGATACCCTGACATATAACATTACTGGAAAAGTGCTCTATATAGGAACCTATGATCATCAGATTTCCCAGATCATTTTCAAAGGGGAGAAGAATACCTATGTTTATGATACAACAGAGGTTCGTCTGCATATGGAAACATTTCTGGATTTCTATGAAAATATCCCGGTGCCGCTTCAGGGAATGAATGCAGATAATTATGAAATCTACGTCATGTATCAGGACGGATTTTATGATACACAGCAGACCTTTGCAATCAATTAAACAGGTGATATTGCAAAGCCAGAATAGTAAGGGTATTGAGCCCGGATTCAGCTGCCGCAGCTGAATCCGGGAAAAATATACAGCAAAGCAGGGCACGCAGATTGCGGGAATGATTTTCAAACACGCTCTGGACGCGGAATAAAAAAATGCTGCAAAATCATTTTTGCAATGATTTTGCAGCATTTTCTATGACTGGGAAAAACTTTTGCGGTATGCCGCCGGGCTGTAGCTCAGGGTTTTTTTGAAAACAGAGCAGAAGTAATTGCTGGAAGAAAAGCCCAGCTGGTAAGCAATATCTGTAATGGAATCATCTGTAGTCTTCAGAAGCATCTGTGCCCGATCCATTTTCTGGAGGGTAATGTATTCAGCAGGAGTAATTCCCAGTTCTTCTTTAAATTTGGCTTTAAAACGGGATAGAGAATAGTTGGATGCCTGGGCAAGCTCCTGAAGTGTAATGGGGTTTTCAATATTCTGTTCAATGTATTTCAGCGCATGTCCGATGTCACTGTTCAGCTGTTCATTGATCTCTTCCTGGGCTGGAACTGCAGTCAGGTAGTTCAGACTGGCAAGTACACAGGTCAGATACTGGACACCGGCAATGGAGTCGCCTTCTGTTCCGTAAGAAATCAGGTTAAAAGCAGTGCGCAGCATGGAAATCTGGGAACTGCCTACATGGTACAGGTGCTGATCCATATTCAGAAGCCGATGGCACAAAATATTGCTGTAATGCTGGTTCAGACCAAGGAAATTATCGTGCTCCTTCAGATCCAGCTGCATTGCAAAAAATTCGCAGCGGTTCTGGGCAATATGTCCTGTAGTATGAAGCTCATAAGGTCTGGTGATAAAAAGGTTATTTCCGGTAGCACAGTAGCTGGTGCGGACGCCGCCTTTCATAACGTAAGTCTTGCGCTGGCCTTTCACCATGAAATGAAGCTCGATGATATCAGAGTGATAATGCAGAGGAACCGGAACGCCAGGTGCCATAGGTGTAAAATGAGAAAGATTTCTAAGCCCCGGGATCTTATGTTTATCTGCTGTTAATATTTTTTTATGTTCGTTCCATATGTAATCGTCAAATATTTCCTGTTCCATTCAAGTCGCCTCTTCTTATGTCCGTGAATTATTGTGTTGCAGTCTGTTTTACTACTGTTCACTGGTAACGTTCCGCGAAGTGTGTTACTGTGAACGAAGTGAACCGTAACTCTGTTTTGTTTACCGCACTATGCTGTGCTGTTTTGTATTCTTTTTCGTACAAAGTTATAAAATAGTACTAAATATTTTGCTGAAAGCAATTTTAAATTATTTATATTATACTATAGTCACAGTTGAAAAGCAATTGCGCGGTTGCAGTGGATAGTAAATGTTGTTGTTCATTCCGTTCATAAAAACACATCGCGGAACGTTACCGGTGAACAGCAACAAGTAAACATCAAGAGGGAGAAGAGCATGAAAAAAACAATTGCAGGCGGCGTATGGCCGGTTATGATCACACCTTTTACAGAGGACAACAGGATCGACTATGATGCAGTCCTTCGAATCATTGAGTGGTATGACAAGAACGGTGTTGACGGAATCTTCGCAGTATGTCAGTCCAGTGAAATGTTTGAGCTGAGCCCACAGGAGAGAGTGGAGCTTGCAAAATTTATTATCAATAATACACCAAAGCACATGGGAGTAATTGCTTCCGGACATTGCGCTGAGAAGGTAGAGGATCAGATCCGCGAAGCTCAGACTGTAATCGATGCTGGTGTAGATGCATATGTTTTCATTTCCAATCAGTTTGCAAAAGAGAACGAGAGCGAAGATGTAGCTAAGAAAAATATTGAATATCTTCTGGATCACATTGATGGAGATATGTTCGGTGTTTATGAGTGCCCGGCACCATACAAGAGACTTCTTTCACCAGAGCTTCTCAAATGGTGTGCAGAGACTGAGAAATTTGCATTCCTGAAAGACACCTGCTGTGATCTTGATCAGCTGGAAGCAAAATGCAAAGCAGTTGAGGGCACCGGATTAAAGATCTTCAATGCAAATGCAGCAACACTTCTTCGCAGCATGGAAATGGGATGTGCAGGATACTCAGGAGTTATGGCAAACTTCCATCCGGATCTTTATGTATGGCTTTGCAAGAACTATAAAGAGCAGCCGGAGAAAGCACAGGAGCTTATGAACTTCCTTGGCGCTGCTTCCATGGTTGAGTGCCAGGTATATCCGGTAAACAGCAAATACCATATGAATCTGGTAGGTGTGCCGATGACACTTCAGTCAAGAAGACAGGATTATAAGCTTCTTACAGGAAGCAAGAAATTAGAGATCGAAGAGTTCTGTGCGATCACAGAGACCTTCCGCAAGAGCTTTTTTGGAAAGTAATCAGAGATAACTGCCGGAACGGTGGGGACCGTGAGGCCGGCTGAAAGGTATTTCTTAAGATTTGTAATTGGGGTTACAAATATACGTGAAAAAAGGGAAACAAAAACACATAGTGTGTAAAAAACAGGAGGATGAGAGAATGAAAAAAAGATTAATGGCAGCAGTATTATCAACAGCTATGGCAGCAACAATGCTGTTAACAGGAAGCATCAGTGTACAGGCAGCAGATGCTGCAGCAGCAAATGACCCGGCAGTAGAGCTGATCTTTACATCAGTATCTGTAAGCGGTGACTCCCATACAGAGGCTATGTATGAGTTTGCAGATAAAGTTGAGGAATTATCCGGTGGTTCCGTAACATGTAAATGCTACGACAACGGTTCTCTGTTCTCTTCCGAGAACGAGTTCGATGCTCTTCTTAACGGAGATGCAGATCTGGCATATATTTCCTTCCCGACAATTGCAACACAGATTCCGTCCTACAGTATGTTTGCTTCCGGATATCTGTTCAGCTCCTATGAGCATATGACAAGCGTTCTCAACGGTGACATCGGACTTAACAAGATCCGTCCACAGATTGAAGAGACACTGAACATCAAACCTCTTTCCAGCTTCTATCTTGGAAGCCGTGTAATCAACACAAGAGAGAAAGAAATCAACAGCTACGATGACATGAACGGATTACTTCTCCGTATGCCGAACTCCGAAGCATGGCTGTTCCTTGGTGAGGCACTTGGTGCAAACCCGACACCACTTTCCTTCAGTGAGCTGTATACTGCACTTCAGACTGGCGCTGTAGATGCACAGGATAACCCGCTTCCAAGTATCGAGAGTGCAAAATTCTATGAAGTAACAAAATACATCGCAATCACAAACCACGTTGTTGACTCCATCATGCCATGTATCAACGGTGACACATGGAACAGCATGACAGAGGCTCAGCAGGAAGCTGTTACTGAGGCTATGGAATATGCAAGAGACGTAAACGATACAGCAAGACTTGACAGAGAAGCTGAACTGATCAAATTCTTTGAGGAGAAGGGACTTACTGTTACATATCCTGACATCAACGAGTTTAAAGAAAAAGTTCAGGCTAAGTATATGGAAAACGAAGATATGATCAAAGACTGGGATATGGATCTTTACAACGAAATCCAGGCTATGGCTGATACAACAACCGCAGAAGAGTAAAACGAATTGTCGTGACAACAGGCAAGACATAGTGATCAGCTATGAATTGACAGCAAAACTTGAGACATCTGTCTGACTTATAACAAAGAAAAGTCCCAGGCTGTGTGTACGGCCTGGGCTTTTGAATAAAGCACAGATTTTTGGCCTGTCTGCACAGGTGATACATTTTGCAGTAGTGGCTGCAAATGGGAACAAACCGATGGCAGAAAAGTGAATCTGAGAGGAGAGGAAACTGTGGATAATTTCAAAAAGATCGGGAAAAAGATCGCCGATTTCCTTGGCGTTTTTATCCCAAACATTACGTTTTTGGTAATTTTCCTTACCTTTATGGTAACAATCGTATCCAGATATTTTTTCAAAACCCCTGTAACATGGAGTTATGAGGTATCTGTTCTGGGTTACATGTGGACTATGTTCTTCGGCGTTGGTAAGGCAATGGAGGCTGATGAACACGTAGTATTTGGTCTGGTTTACGATGCTGTAAAACCTCGTACCCAGTTTATTTTTAAAGTAGTTTACAATACATTTCTTTTAATCCTGCTGGTAACCTGTTTTGTACCGTGTTTCCAGTCCATGGTTGGAAAGAAAATGGTGACAGGAGTTCTGAAGCTTCCATATACAGTTGTTTTTGCACCATTTATGTATATGCTGGCTGAGATCATTGTCAGAACCTGTATCAATATCAGAAATGCATTTAAAGAATACAAGGAAGGAGGAAAAGAATCATGAGTATGCCGATTATTATGCTGTTTGTGGTTATGGCGATCTGCTTCATAATCCGTATGCCTGTTTCTTTTTCCATGCTTGCAGCTTCTATTACATATTTTCTGCTTGCAGCTCCGGACAAACTGGGCCAGGTATTTACCGTTATCACTGGTAACATGTTTGCAAACTATACCATGCTTGCAGCGCCGCTGTTTATTTTCATGGCAAATGTGCTGAATGAAGGTGAGGTAACAGACAAACTGTTCTCTTTCTGTAATGGTCTTCTTGGAAGATTAAAAGGTGGTACAGCACAGGTTAACGTATTTATTTCCCTTATTTTCTCCGGTATGACCGGTTCTGCTATCGCAGATGCTTCCGGTATTGGTCTGATGGAGATCGACCAGATGAAAAAAGAGGGCTACGACGCAGAGTTTAGCTGTGCCATCACAGCCGCTTCTGCAACGGTAGGACCAATTTTCCCGCCAAGTATTCCGATGGTTATTTACGCTATGTTATCCGGTGCTTCCATTGGTAAGCTGTTTATGGGAGGTATGGTTCCTGGCGTTTTACTTGCCATTCTTCTTATGATCTATGTTGCGTTTATTTCTCATAAGAGAAATTATCCGGCAGGTGTGGTTATGAGCAAGAGAGAGTTCCTGAAAGCTACATTGCAGGCTCTTCCGGCACTGTTTACAGTTGTTATTCTTCTTGGTGGAATTTATTCCGGTATCTGTACTCCTACAGAGGCTGGTGCTGTTGCTTCTGCATACGCACTGATCATTTCTGCACTGATTTACAAAACACTGGGATGGAAAAAGCTTTGGGGTATCATCAAGAAATCCGCTGCCAACACAGCTACACTGGCTCTTCTTTGCGGAACTTCCATGCTGTTCTCTTACATCATCTCTCTGGAGCAGGTTCCGAGAGTTGTTGCAGGACTGGTTATGGGAATCACAGATAACAAGTACATTTTCCTGTTTATCGTAAACATCGTATTCCTGCTTCTTGGCTGTGTACTTGATGTAAGTACTATCCAGCTGGTATTTGTACCAATGGTTCTTCCACTGGTACAGGCTATGGGCATTGACCTTGTTCATTTCGGCGTTGTGATCTGCCTGAACATGATGATCGGTCTTTCCACACCGCCATTTGGTATGCTGTTGTTTATTGTTTCGGGACTTGGAAAAACGAAGATCAAGGGTGTCATACGGGAGATTTTGCCGATGGTGCTTATTATGATCGGGCTGTTGTTCCTGGTTACTTATGTACCGGATATTATTATGTTTATACCTAACAACTTCATGTAAAATATGAACTTGGGTAGTATGAAAGGGACTGTTTTGCAGTCCCTTTTGTTGTATCGGGAGGCACGGTTACCCGGACGCACTTTCGCAGCTGATATTCCACGCGGGGCGGTGCAACACTGCGGCGAGCTAACTGCTAACTACGACTAAATCGTTCAGGAGAGCCTTCACGATTAAGTCTTCGTAAGCAGTGGATCTCGCCTCCGTTAAGGGCGCACCTGGAAATGCCCCGCTTAGGAATATCAGCTACGAAAACGCTGTGTATTGGTAACGAATGGATACAATAAAAGCGACGGTGCTGGTGATGATGGAATAGGGAATTTAGAACAATAATGTAATGTGGGACTATAAGAGGAGGACATAAGGATGGGCACATTGGATAAGGTAAAGGGATTGGTTGAGAATCCGCCGAAGGAGTATCGGAGTGCTCCTTTCTGGGGGTGGAATGACAGGCTTCAGAAGGAGAATCTGGGAGAGCAGATAGAGGGATTTAAGAAGGCGGGGATGGGGGGATTTTTTATTCATTCCCGTGAAGGGCTGGAGACGGAGTATCTTTCCACAGAGTGGATGGAGGATGTGAAGTTCTGTGTGGATAAAGCCCGGGAAAATGATCTGGAGCTGTGGATATATGATGAGGATAAATGGCCGTCGGGGGCTGCGGGAGGTATGGTCAGCAAGGTAAATCCAGCGGAGTTTACGGCCAGGGCGCTGACGATGGAGTGCGGGAAAGCCGGGGAGCTGGCGGTACCGGCGAAGCTAAGTACCGAGGAAGAAAGGATAGTTACCGGGGACTCGGATTCGTTAATGTGCGGCGGGAATCGAAGCGTGGACGAAAATTTCATGTCTGGCAGGAACGGCGGTGAAGATTTAGCAGTGGAAGAAACTATGGAGACAGAGTTTCTTCAGGGTGTTTATGTGATTCAAACGGCGGCGGACGGCAGATTTATTAAGAGGATGAAAGAATATCTGACTTATGAGGAAGCTGCTGGAGCTTGCGGTGTTGATGAAGAGATTCTGCTTCTGCGCCAGGAGATTTCTGGTAAGAGTGAGTGGTACAACGGCTTGATGCCGCCAGATAATCTGAATCCGGAGAGCGTGAAGACATTTTTGAAGTTGACCCATGAGCATTATGAGGAAGTGTTTGGCGGAAGTTTTCCAAAAGAGGTGAAAGGATTTTTCACAGATGAACCAAACTGCTGTGATTTCTTCAGCGTTTTCCATGAAGGCAGACCGTGGATTCCGTGGAGTATTGGATTTACAGAGTATTTTATTGAAAAGAGAGGATATGATCCGCAGGAGAAGCTGCCTTACCTGTTTTTCGATGGGGAAGGGGCGGAGAAGATTCGTCATGATTATTGGAAGACAGTGGCGCAGCGTTTCGAAGAAAGTTATATGAAACAGGTTTATGAGTGGTGTGATAAACGGGGGCTTCGTACTACGGGACATATTTTATATGAGAACGACCTGGGCTATCAGACTCGTGTGTGCGGTGCGGCGATGCCTCAGCTTCGTTATCTGCATAATCCTGGAATTGATCTTCTTGGCGCACAGACGGATGAGTATCTGACTGTGAAACAGTGTGCAAGCGTGGCACATCAGTATGAACGTTCCACGACCATCAGTGAGGCTTACGGCTGCACTGGCTGGGAGCTGGATTTTTCTACTCAGAAATGGCTGGGAGACTGGCAGTTCGCGCTTGGAATTACGAGACGTTGTCAGCATCTTGCCCTGTATTCCATTACTGGCTGCAGGAAGAGGGACTATCCGCCGGTTTTCAACTATCAGAATACCTGGTGGGATGACAATGATAAGATGGAGAATTATTTTGGTCGTCTGGCGCTGTGTCTTTCTCAGGGTGAGCCGGTGCGGAAGGTGCTGATGATCCATCCGATTTCCAGCATCTGGACCGAGTGCCGCAGTGACCGGGCGGAGGATTTCAATCATCTGGAAATGAATATGGGATGGCTGGATGAGCATATTACTTCTTTAAATCGAAAAGGTGAGTATTATAACCGGATCGCAAAAGCGCTGACTGCAGGGCATGTGGATTTTGATTTTGGAGATGAGATCCTGTTGGAGCAGGACGGCAAGGTTGAGGATGGAATGTTTGTGGCAGGAAAGTGCAGCTATCAGGTGGTTGTGGTTCCGGGAGTGAGCAATCTGTTTGCAAACACGGTGAAGCTGTTGAAGGAATTTCTTGCAGCTGGTGGAATGGTGATCTGGCTGAAGCCGTATCCGGTGATGATTGAAGGAGAACGGATTGGTAGTAAGCAGATCTGCGTTGCTAAGAGATGGGATAAAAAAATAGACAGTGAAGATGTAAATGAAGAGAAATCTGACCGCAGGAAAGTGTGTGGAAAATATGGTGATATCCGGGATGTTTTAGATGAGGAAGCATTTGTTCATACGGTTGAGCATGAATGGGAGCTGACGGAAGCTGTGGCGAAATGCACCGGAAAAGATTTTACTGTGCGAAATGCCAGCGGCGCAGAGGATGGTGAGATTCTTTCCATGCTGAGAAAGACAGAAGATGGACATATTCTTTTCCTGACAAATCACGATCGGAACAATGCACATCAGGTTTACATAAAACTTGACTGCGGGAACGCTGTGGAAGAGCTTGACCCGCTGACCGGAGAAGTTTGTGAGGTGGAAACTGTTGCGGATGGAGAGGGCGTTTGCTTTACCAGGACATTCGAGACGGGGATGAGCCGAATTTATTTTGTGAAGAAAATAATAGGGGCTGGACAGATTATTAAAGAGATAAATAGTGTTGAAGACAAATGTGGAATTGAGGAAGATACTACCGTTGTGGACTTGGCCGCTGTTTCTGATGGCGTAAATGCGGTGCATGAAATGACAGTGAGCAAAGCTGCCACATTCCCATACAGACATCCGCATTACACAGATCCCGTATTAGCTACATTCGGTCCGGACGCGAAATTAAGAAGAACTATGGAGAATGTGCTGACGATAGATAAATGTACTTATGAGCTGGGGGTTGCTTCAGCAAATAAAATTTGTGACGGAAATGCTATGGTGGAAGATAAAGATCTTGACGCAATTGTAGAGCAGGTATCAGAATTCAGACATGGCAGCGGACTGTCAGAAGCAGGAAGCGTCTGTGAGTCCGCAGAGATGGAAATCTGGCAGGCGCAGAAGGAAATTCGTGAGAAATTGCGCATGCAGCAGGTTTACTATAACGGTGCACCTCAGCGATATACCTGGGTGGATCAGCCACATCCGGCAGATGGAACACCATTTACCATGCATTTCCGGTTTAATGTTGCAGAAGACATTTCCAGTGAATGCAGTTTTGTAATTGAGAAGCCTTATGGTCTGGAAGTTTACTTCGATGGCGTGAAATGTGCGCAGACCGGCAAATGGTTTATTGACAAAGACATGCGTTGCTTCGGACTTCCTGCTTTGAGTAAGGGGGTGCATCGGATTACCATAAAAGGCAGTTACGACCAAAAGCGGGAACTGGAAGATGTATTCGTAATTGGAAATTTCGCCGTAGATATGTCTGGCAATATTTCCAGGGAAAAAGAAATTCTGCATACTGGTGATTGGAGCATGCAAGGTTATGTAAACTATCCTGGCGGTATGATTTACCAGTACAAGGTGCCACAGTTGATTTCCGATAAGCAGGTTCTTCTTCATTTGGGTGAGTGGAGAGGTACCCTTCTGAAAGTCAGAGTAAATGGTAAGGAAGCTGGTTTTCATTTCGAAAAGAAGAACTGTGTCACAGATGTAACTGGTCTTTTCGAAAAAGAAGAGAATACTCTGGAAATTGAAGTTTCCGGAAGTCCAAGAAACATGTTCGGCCCATTCCACCAGTCCTACACCGGCTGCAGCCGGATCAGCTGGGCTGATTTTCGCACCGAGGGAATGTTCCATACGGATGGGAAGGTGCTGAAGCCTTACGGTATGATGGGGCAGAGCTATATTTGTGAGTATGAAGAACAGTAAAAAAATGAACAGGAGGATTTATCATGATTGCAGATTATGCAGACAAACTGAATTCCTACGAGGAGTTCAAAGACTATGCTGACATGGTGCAGCAGTTCATTAAACGACAGAAAGAGGAGAATCTTCCAGAAGGCAGATACGATCTGGAAAATGGTATTTTTGCTTTGGTGCAGAAATATACCACCAAGCCACTGGAAGGTGCACAGATGGAATCCCATAAGAAATACTGCGACCTTCAGTATATTGTAGAAGGCACTGAAAAAATCTATTGGGCTTCTCTTCGCAAGCTTACTGTGGAGGATGACCGCACCCCGGAAGCTGACATTATTTTCTATAAAAGTGGTCCGGAGCAGGGATACACTCTTCTGGAGGCTGGCATGTTTGGTTTCTACGCTCCTGAAGACGGTCATATGCCCTGCATCGCCGTAACAGAAGCCCAGCCCGCAACGAAAATTGTGTTTAAGATTCCGGTGAAAGGCTGAAATACTGTGGATTCAGATTGACAAGCTCTTAATAAAGCGTATACTATAGCGTGTTAGAGCCTGCTTGAAAAAACATTCCCGCAAATTGTGACGCACATCTTGCAGAAAGCCTTTATCAAACACGCTCTAGTAAGACACATAGTAGGAGGAAAGAGCTATGAAAAACAACAATAGTATCAAAACCGTAGTTGCTATCGGTATCGGTGCAGCACTGTTCTTTGTGCTGGGACGCTTTGTGGCGATCCCTAGTCCGGTTCCGAACACAAACATCAGTCTTCAGTACGCAGTACTTGGACTTCTTGCAGCAATGTATGGCCCGGTTGCAGGCGGACTCATTGGTTTCATCGGACATACACTGATCGACCTGTCCTGGGGTGGAAGCCCATGGTGGAGCTGGGTTATCACATCTGCATTTGTAGGTGTTGTGATCGGTCTGTTCGCCAAGAAGCTTCAGGTTCAGGAAGGCGATTTCGGAAAAGGCAAAGTTGCCGTTTTCACAGTTGCAAACGTGATCGCACATGTTGTAGGATGGGTAGTTGTTGCACCTGTACTTGACATTGTAATCTATGCTGAGCCGGCAAACAAAGTATTTGCACAGGGCGCATTCGCTGCAGTTTCAAACACCATCACAGGTGTTGTAGTCGGCGGTCTTCTGATCCTGGCTTATACAAAAACAATTGCAAAGAAAGGCTCCCTGGATCAGGAATAAGTTGAAAGGGAAATTTGTAAAAGACCTTGCTATGGGGAAACTTGTGGCAGGGTCTTTTTTGATGCATAATTTTATTGGATCCAAAAAGTAAATTTCGCAAGATTTATGCAAAATAAGATAAACTTTGGTAAGAAATTTTATTGTGGATTTAAGAAATTCGTGTTATCCTTTTGAGATGGTGTAAGGTGTACACTTATAGAGATGCAAATTGTTAAGTGGTTCTGAAGCAGTCACATTGTTTACAAATTGACGATGGATTCGCTTCAGGATATTTGATTTTGAGGTACTATATGACAGAGAAAAAATTTCCTATTATTTCTTTCAAAAACTTTTCTTTCCAGTACCGGGCACAGAAAAAGCCTACGCTGAAGGAAATTAATCTGGATATTTATCCTGGCGAGCGGGTGTTGATCGCAGGTCCTTCCGGCTGTGGAAAAAGTACTCTGGCAGGCTGCATCAATGGCCTGAATCCTTTTTCCAATCCAGGAGAATGCAGCGGGGAACTTATTGTGGATGGTGTGGATGCGCCGAAGAGCAGCATTTTTCAGCTCTCTGCACATGTGGGCACAGTGCTGCAGGATCCGGATGGTCAGTTTATCGGGCTGACGGTTGGCGAGGATATTGCCTTTGCATTGGAAAACAGCTGCATGCCGCAGGATGAAATGCATGAGATCACCCGTCACGCGGCAGAGCTGGTCGGAATTCAGGATCATCTGGATTACGCGCCCCACGAGCTTTCCGGAGGGCAGAAGCAGCGCGTCAGCCTGGCGGGGGTAATGGTGGATCAGGTGAAAATCCTGTTGTTCGACGAGCCATTGGCCAATCTGGATCCGGCTACAGGTAAGCAGACTATTGAGCTGATCGACGAGATTCAGGAAAAAACAGATACTACGGTGGTGATCATTGAGCACCGTCTGGAGGATGTTTTGTGGCGAGATGTGGACCGTATTGTTCTTATGGGCGATGGAAAAATTCTGGCAGATCTTCACCCGGATGAGCTTTTGTCCACCAGACTTCTGGAAGAAAACGGAATCCGAGAGCCTCTTTATCTTACTGCACTGCGTTATGCAGGTGTGGAACTTGCTCCTGCGAAGAAACCGGCACATGTTGATTCTGTTGTGATAGATAAGGCAGACCGGAAGAAAATGACAGACTGGTTCTGGTCCCGCCCGGCAGCAGAGGCTGAGAAAGAACATGAGCCGCTGCTTGAAGTTAGAAATCTTACCTTTGGTTATGAGAGAGGCAGGCAGACCTTACGTGATGTTTCTCTTACAATCCAAAAGGGTGAAATGGTCAGCATTGTAGGGAAAAACGGTGCCGGTAAATCTACTTTTTCCAAACTGGTCTGCGGCTTTGAGACACCAGATTCCGGTGAAATCCTTTTCCAGGGAAGGAATCTTCTGCAGGAAAATATCCGCCACAGAGCCAAACATATTGGCTATGTGATGCAGAATCCCAATCAGATGATTTCCAAGACTATGATTTTTGATGAGGTGGCACTGAGCCTTCGCAATATGGGAAAAAGCGAGGAAGAGATTCGGGAAAAAGTGGAGGAAACTTTGAAAGTCTGCGGACTTTTCCCATTTCGGAACTGGCCGGTATCGGCGCTTAGCTTCGGGCAGAAGAAGCGTGTGACCATTGCCAGTGTGCTGGTGCAGGATCCGGAACTGATCATTCTGGATGAGCCGACTGCGGGACAGGATTTTCGCCATTATACAGAGATTATGGAGTTCCTTCGTGGGCTGAATGAAAAAGGGGTAACAGTTGTGATGATTACCCATGATATGCATTTGATGCTGGAATATACGCCTCGGGCACTGGTCTTTGCTGACGGCAGGCTGATCGCGGACAGAAGCGCGGCAGCAGCTCTTTGTGATCCACAGCTGATCCGTCAGGCGGCACTGAAGGAGACCAGTCTTTTTACCTTGGCGAACCAGCTGGGAATCAGTCCGGCTGAAGAGTTTGTGCAGCGTTTTATTGAGGAGGACAGGGAGGTGCGAAGCCATGGCCGCTAAGACAGTGTTGAATTATCTGCCAAGGGAAAGTGTGATACACAAGCTGACAGGTACCACCAAACTGGCGTTTTTCCTGCTTTTTACTTTTGCAAGTATGATCACTTATAATACGTGGGTACTGCTTGGGCTGTTTGCGGTGAGCCTGGCGGCGTTTAAACTGAGTAAGATTAAGTTCCGCGAAGTGCGGTTTATGATGATTTTTATGCTGGTATTTCTGGTGTTGAATAATCTGTTTATTTTCCTGTTTGATCCTAACCAGGGAACGACGCTGTATGGCACCAGACATGTGCTTTGCCACCTGTTCTGGCGGTATGATCTGACTGCAGAGCAGCTGTTTTATATGGTGAATATTTCTCTGAAATATTTTGTTGCGCTGCCGGTTGCGATCTTGTTTATTTCTGCAACGAACCCAAGTGAGTTTGCTGCTAGCCTGAACAGTATTGGAATTTCCTATAAAGTGGGTTATTCTGTGGCGATTGCGCTTCGATACATTCCAGACATTCAGCGTGACTACCACAGCATCAGCCAGGCTCAGCAGGCAAGGGGCGTAGAACTTGGAAAAAACGAGCACTTTTTTGCCCGGCTGAAGAATTCGGTGAATATTCTTCTGCCGCTGATCCTGACCAGCCTGAATCGGATTGATACCATTTCCAATGCCATGGAACTGCGTGGGTTCGGAAAGGATAAGAAGAGAACGTGGTATATGAAGAGACCTTTTGAGAAAAGGGACTTCGTGGCAATTGGAGTTGGCGTGCTGCTGCTGGTAGTCAGCATGACGGTGACGATACGGTGGGGGAGATTTTATAATCCGTTTGTGTGAGGGAATTGAATAATATGAAAGATATGAGATGGCTGTGCGAGGGGGCTCGCATGGCTATTTCTTTTAAAGTAAATTAAGGAGTGTACATATTATATTTGGTTATTTGTGGGGGGAGACAGATATAAAAAGAAGCATGGCTGTCAAGAAGGAGATTGGATGCAATCTTTAAACGCACTATTAGTAAAACATTGGAAAAGGCATTCTATGGTCAATCATATGAAGTGAAAATTTTATGGTCCCTTCTTGTATTCTGAATTTGTGCGTGTTACTATGAACTTGTAGATATCTTTTAATCTGTGAAGCGTTTCCTGCGTAAGGAGGAAAAATGAGCAGAAAGCCACAGAACAAAAGAAAAAGGGACACTGCTTACCATCCGGAGCTGCATACAAGAGATGTGAACAGTCGTGAGATTTTCAAAAACGATACACTTGTCAGCCAGTTTTTGAGAAATTATACGAATATTCCATTGTTTGCGAATGTTCAGCCTGAAGATATCAAGGATGTATCCAGCAAATCAACTCTATTTACAGCAATGCGCCGGAAGCGATAAAAGAAATTTACAAGAAGATTTTATGGACTTTACTAATAAAGATGAATGTGCCCGTGGACGAGGCAAGAGAGATGATGGGCGAGATTGGAGGTCGTGGAATGGGTTATCTGTTTGAAAAAAGAGCAAATGTAACCGAAAACTAAATTTAAGTAAGGGAAACAAATCACGATGAAAGGTATTAATACGTAAAATGTTATAAACTTAAGTGAAATTTATAAAAACAAACCTCCGGTTCTCAGGGACACTCTGAGAGCCGGAGATTTTATCTTCAATTCACAAAGGAGAAAACCATCATGAATTTATCCAATATTTTCGAATCCACCGATTTCGTCCACGCCAGTGGCACGAAGGAGGAACTGCAGGTTGCTGAATTTCTGAAAGCGCAGTGCGAGGCGCTGGGAGTGCCAGCGAGGCTGGAGGCTTTTCGGGTTGCTATGGGAGAGATTGAATCTGCGCATTTGTTTGCAGATGGGAAGGAAATCACCTGTAAGGCGTTTAACTGCTGTGGCAGCGGCAGCGTAGAGGGAGAGCTTTATTATATGCCGGGAACGGATCCTGTTTCCATAGCAGGTGCAAAAGACAAAATTGTACTGATGGACACTCAGGGAGTTGGATTTTTTGTTTACCAGGACCTGATGAAAGCAGGAGCAAAGGGAATTATTTTCCAGTACGGAAATATGTATTATCCAAATACAGATATTGATCAGCGCGATCTGCGCGAAGCCGTTGTAGGGAAAGAACGGAAAGTTCTTTGCGCCATGATCCATTCCAGCCAGGCAGTAGAACTGGTGAAAAATAAGGTGAAGAACATTCGTCTGGAGGTTTCCCAGAAAGAGTACGACGGGGAGTCACACAATGTAATTGCAGAGATTCCGGGCAGACGGGACGAGTTTATTGTGCTTAGTGCCCATTACGATTCCACTTCTTTATCCCACGGCGCTTATGATAATATGAGTGGCTGCGCAGGTTTGCTTGGAATTATGGAACAGCTGAAGGGAAAAGAACTGAACTATGGTCTTCGTTTCGTATTCTGCGGAAGTGAGGAGAGAGGGCTTCTGGGCTCTAAGGCATATGTGAAGGAGCATAAAGAGGAACTGGACAAAATAGTGCAGAACATTAATCTGGATATGATTGGAACTTATATGGGTAAATTTATCTCCTGTGTTTCCGCAGAGGACAAGCTGGCACATTATATATCTTACATGGCAGCAGAGATCGGTTTTCCAATTGAGGCAAAGACCGGAGTGTATTCCAGTGATTCTACACCTTTTGCAGACAGTGGAATTCCGGCACTCTCTTTTGCCAGAATTGCCAGCTCCAATGTGGCACCAATTCATTGCCGCTATGATGTGAAGGCGGTTATGTCTATGGAGCAGCTTCAGTGGGATATTGATTTTCTGGTGAAGTTTACAGAACGTTTTGCAAATGCAGCAGTGTGTCCGGTTGCAAGGGAGATTCCGGAGAAAATCAAGAAAGAACTGGATGAGTATCTTGCAAGAAAAAGAAAAGAGCAGTAGGGGAGGCATCCTATGAGTTACATAACCACATACACAAGAAACCATTTCAATCCGGTTCATCCGGAGGCGGAGAAGATCGATATTCAGGATATTGCACATGCGTTGTCGCTGACCTGTAGGGGAAATGGACATGTAAGTTCTTTCTGGTCTGTTGGGGAGCATTGTATTTGCTGTGCGAAGGAGGCTCTTGGGCGAGGGTATTCCAATCGTCAGGCGCTGGCTTGTCTTTTGCATGATGCCAGCGAGTGCTATATGTCAGATGTGCCCCGTCCGCTGAAGCAGGAGATGCCCAGATACCGTGAGGTGGAAGAGCAGCTGCTTCAGGTGATTTATAAGAAATTTCTGGGAAGCAGTCTGACTGATGAAGAAGCGCAGCGTCTGAAAGAAATTGATGATGATCTTCTCTGGTATGATTTAGAGGTTCTTCTGGAAGAGAAACAACCGGGGGATGCACCGAAGCTGCACTTTGAGCTGGATTATACAGTGCGGCCGTTTGTTGAAGTAGAGCAGGAATATCTGGAAATGTTTCAAAAACTGAGCGAATCATAAAAGACAGATTTTTACCCGGAGAATGCGGCATTTATTATGCAGAAATATGAGGGATGGCAGATTCAGAAACAGACCTCAGACAGATTCTATGGGAGGAATTACACATGAACCAGGAGATAAAAATAGCGGTTTGTGATGACCTTGCGGAAGACAGGGAGAATATCACCCGGCTGCTTTCGGAATACACAGACAAAAATAACCTATATGTGAAAATAGAAGAATTTTCTTCCGGGGAGGCATTTTTATCCTCAGATACATCCGTTTATTCACTGGTTTTTATGGATATTTTTATGAGTGGGATGAACGGTATGGAGACGGCGAAGAAGCTGATTTCAAGAAACAGCCGGGTGCAGATCGTGTTCGGGAGCACCAGTACGGAGTTTGCAGCAGAGGCCTTTGATATTGAGGCGCTTCATTACATGGTGAAGCCAGTGGGAAAAGAGAAGCTGTTTCATATTCTGGATCGCTTTTTTGACAGTGTCTACTCCCTGCGGACTGTGAACGTGAAAGTGGGACGGCTGGAGGAGAGCATTTACATTTCCGATATTCTGTATGCAGAAGCAGATGGAAAACGAGCGAAAATTCACACGAAAAAGGGCGTGATAGATGCTTCCATGTCTATGGCAGATCTGGAAGAGGTTCTGCCAGCCAATGAGTTTTGCCGCCCGATCCGGTGGGCGCTGGTTTCCATGAGGGAAATCGTGGCTATGCCTACGGATATTCTGAAGCTGTCGGATAAGACAGAAATCCCCATCAGTCGTCTTAAGCGAAAGGAAATCCAGGATGCTTTTGCAAATTATAGCTGGCGAAGTACGAGACGGCGCATGCGGGGCGGAATCCTGTAAAAGAATTTACAGACTACGTTATAATTAAAAGGGAGAAACTCTATAGCGTGTTTGAAAAAAGGCTTTCTGTAAAATATACGTCATAATCTGCAAGTGAAAATTTAAGCGAAATATTGAGAGAACGTTTCGGACATGTTATGATTTGGAAAATATGAAAAACCTTTAGAAAACATTTTTTTGAAAGCGGAGGACATCATACTATGGGAAAAATTATTAATTTATCAGCAGTACTGGAAAAAGAAGAGAAATTACAGCAGGTTGTAGATTACATGGAGGAACTGAAAGACCAGTTTTCAGATTTGATCCAGGAGTATGAGGATGATGGCGCAGATGTAAGGAAAGTCGATACACTGACTGAGGCTCTGGACGCGCTGGAAGATGCATATGAGATGGTCTGTGAAGTTGCTGAGGAAGAGGAGTGATAATTTATTAAAAATAAGGTACATTCAGCTAAAAACACGAAACAACACAACGTGTTAATTAGTACTGGGTGTACTTTTCTTGTATATTGTGGAGATTTTGTAGTGTATAGAAATCGTACAAGCGTCGCTACGCGACGGCTCTAATGTTACTGTGAACTTTGTTCACAAAAAACACCTCGCGGAATGTTACCAGTGAACAGTAACGCTCCAATCTATTTTCTTATATAAAATCCCAAAAACCTATTGACATAGTGGGTTAATAGTGGTAATATCCATTTAACGAATAAATAACCCAGTAAATCAATACGGAATATCGACAATTATTGCCGAAGAAGCAAGCTGGCAGTTACTGGGGGCAGATACAGACATAACAGGCGGGCCGCCATACGGCGACATCACCTCAAATAAATGTAAAGCGGCCGCAGGCGCCGGGAAAGGAATGGATATGGCATACTATAAGGGAACACTTGGATTGATCGGAAACACCCCACTTGTAGAGGTTACTAATATTGAGAAGGAGCTTGGACTGGAAGCTACTGTTCTTGTGAAGCTGGAATACTTTAACCCGGCAGGAAGCGTTAAGGACAGAATTGCCAAGGCTATGATCGAGGATGCAGAGCAGAAGGGAATCCTGAAGGAAGGTTCCGTAATCATTGAGCCAACTTCTGGAAATACCGGAATCGGTCTGGCATCTATCGCAGCAGCTAAGGGATACAGAATCATCCTCACCATGCCAGAGACCATGAGTGTTGAGCGTCGAAACATTCTGAAAGCATACGGCGCAGAGCTTGTTCTTACCGATGGAACCAAGGGAATGAAAGGTGCCATTGCCAAGGCTAACGAACTGGCAGAGGAGATTCCGAACAGCTTCATCCCAGGACAGTTTGTGAACCCGGCGAACCCGGCAGTGCATAAGGCTACCACAGGTCCGGAGATTTGGAAGGACACTGAGGGAAAGGTTGATATCTTCATCGCAGGTGTTGGTACAGGCGGAACCCTTACCGGAACAGGCGAATATCTGAAAGAGCAGAACCCGAATGTGAAAATTGTAGCACTTGAGCCTTCTACCTCCCCGGTATTATCTGAGGGAAAAGCAGGTCCGCACAAGATCCAGGGAATCGGTGCCGGATTTGTTCCGGATGTTCTGAATACCAAGGTTTATGATGAGATTTATAAAGCAGAGGCTGATGAGGCATTTGCCACAGCGAAGCTTCTTGCACACAAAGAAGGAATCCTGGTAGGAATCTCTTCTGGTGCTGCATTAAGCGCTGCAATCGAGTATGCGAAGAAACCTGAGAACAAGGGCAAAGTGATCGTAGCACTTCTCCCGGATACTGGTGACAGATATTATTCTACACCACTGTTCACTGAATAAAGATACATTGTAAACATACGGTAACTGTGAAGGCATTGCGTAGTTATAGTTTACCAAATAAGAAGCTTCACTATCTGATATCGCTTATACAGAGTTGTTATCAGATCGGTGAGGCTTTTTTGCGTAATATTACGCTATTATCTTATTTGGTTAGCAACTGTACCGTCAGCATTGATAGTACAATTATCGGTCGGATTGAACTCGAGAATGTACATAAAAATTGCATGCTTATACATAAAAACGACAACTAACTTTTCCGGCGCCGTTTGTGATTGTAAGGGAAAAATAGCTATGCTAAAATGAATTTAGTCAATTATCAAAAATAAATGTAATTGTTCAGATCCAATTTCAAAAATGCTTTGCATTTCGTCGTTTGATTCTGACCAGTTACAAATGAATTTAAGGGAGAGAAAAGAATTATGAAAAGGAAGGCAATCAGCCGGATACTTGCAATTTCGTTGAGTGTTGCAATGTGTGCACAAAGCATTCCGATTTATGCGGCAGAAGAAATTGGGACTTCAGCTGCAGCGGACTTCTTCGCAGAAGATTCTATTGAAAACCAGAGTTTGAATGAAGGCGACGCGGAAACTAACACGGAAACCAACACAGAAACCAACGCGGAAACTAACACGGAATCTAATACAGAAACCAACACGAAAGCCGATGCGACAACCGGCATATCGGAAGCGTATACGTTGGAAGAGAGTAATTCAGCGACCACATCGGAGGAAACGGTTACTGACGAGGATGGATTCTGGTCTGGAGAATCAGAAACAGTTGAATCTTCAGCAAATGGTTCTGGTGGATGGGAATCTGCGGAAATGGATGGAGCAGAAGCGGGAGATGAGGCGGTAAAGCGAGATGCTGCAGCTTTTGTTTCGGGCGACGTGGAAGAAAACGTAGAGAAAACTGGAGAGACAAATGAATTGGAAGAGGCTCTTTCTGAATCGGCAGAGATGACAGAAGGTGATTTTTCCTATGTAATTGTAAATAACAGTTATGCGCGTATTACCAGATATTCCGGAAGTGCCACCAGCGTTTAGGTTCCATCTAACATAGGTGGTTATGCGGTTCAGGTGATCGGAGCGAGAGCATTCCAGGGAAATACAGTGCTGGAAAGTGTGGAGCTTCCCGATGGTCTTACCACCATATACGCCTATGCATTTGAAAACTATACCAGTATCACCAGCATACATCTGCCAGACAGCATCACCACATTGGGCTATAAAGTCTTTGGAGGCTGCAGCAATCTTGTCAGTGCCAATTATCCGGTGAACTGGGTAAACAGCCCCAGTGGAAACGGATCGAACAGCTATGAATATGGAAACGTATTCTCCGGCTGTCCGAAGCTGACCGGGATAGAGATTCCGGAAGGAGTAAAGGTAATCGCACCACACAGCTTTGCAAGCTTAACCACACTAATCTGTGTAACGTTGCCATCAAGCCTGACCGAAATCGGTGCATACGCATTCGCAGGAGCAACCGGACTTACAGAAGTAACGCTTCCTTCCAATACCAAGACGATAAGAGATTATGCATTTGCCGACTGCGCAGATTTAAAGAACATTTACATTCCAGATTCCACTACTGATATCAGGAAAGCTGTATTCGAAAACTGCCCACAGCTGACGATACATTGCAGTTATTATTCTATGGCAACCATATATGCCATTGAAAATAATATTCCATTTGAGCAAATTGGAACTTATACGGACAGCGCCGAAACCGTCCTGGATCGTTCAGGCACCAGCTATTACGGAGACTTCGGAAGTGCCACAGCCAATGGATATGTGGCCATGACAGTACGCTATAACATAAAAGACACATGGAAATCCGCAGTAAGCGACCTGAATGTGAAGCTGGTTCTTCCTTCCAACGGAGAGCTTGACGAATCCACATTAAAGGTGGATGGGGAGTTATGCCAGAACTATAATTTAAAGGACAGGACACTGACCATTCCTGTGAAAGGCACCTCAGGAATTATCCGTTTCAGCATCAAAGCACAGAATCAGTCAGCTGCTCGCAGTTATGCCATTTTAAATTACAGAAAGAATAGAAACTCCAGCCAGGAAATCATTGGTGTATTGAATGAAAGCATTAATCTGTTCACCATAGATGCACCAGATGTTGTATCAAAGCCAACCGTAAATGTTTCCGGTATGGCAAATGCTGGAGGAACTGTTACCCTGCTTGTGGATGAGAAAGAACAGCAGACAGTCCAGGTATCAAAGGCCGGCTTATGGTCTGCCGTCCTTACACTGGAAAATCCTTCCAACTATGAGACATATAAGATCAAAGCACTCTGCACACAGGCAGATGGTACAACAGAAACAAGAACTGCTGCAGTTACCTATAATGAAGGAGAACCCTCAATCGAGTCCTTCAAAATGTACTATAATGAGCATGACAAAATAAAATCCTACGATCTGACAAAGACAGACGGAGTAACACCTTTGGTGTATTACCTTCCGAAAAGCAAATTTGACTATGAGCTTACCTTTGAAAATCCGGAACAGATAAAGACTCTGTATGTTACAAGTACCAGAAACAACCAGACGAAATATCTGGAAGCAACCTATGATCCAGAAAAAAATGCGTTTGTGACAGACGGATATTTCGATGAATCCAATCACAATTATGTTCCTGGTGTGATCAGCTATGAATATAACAAAACAGTTCCAGAAGTAAAAATGGGACAGGATTTTGACTGGGAGGCTTTGCAGAAAGGACTTCCGGAAGGTGCAGAAAATGATATTACGGTAAGGAAAAATACAGCAACGGATTATGACGCAACCATTGATCTCGGTAAATTCGGGGAAGATCTGAAAGATGTAGGACTGGATGTCACCATCAGCGTGTTTGACGAGAGCAACAGCTCCAGTATGGGAACATGGAAGGGATTGATCGACGAAGCCAATAAAGATATGGGCTATCTGATCCCGGGGTATGATGACAGCAAGTATATCTGCAACCTGGATTATTCCGACAAAGGCACCTGGTATATGCTGGTAAAGGATGTTACCGGAAATAAATACATTGGATTTATGCTGGACACTGCTACAGATAATGCCGGTACTCTGGATCAGTACTGGACACTTTCCCAGATTTCCTCCCACCTGTCAACAATAAATAAGGGAGCGTCTATGTTATATCAGAACTATCAGATTGAGAAAGACATGGATGAGCTGAGAAAAGACGTACTGGCTTCCGGCGGTAACTATTCCGACCAGGAATTAAAAGAGAAATTAAAAGCAGTAGATAATCTGGAAAGCGACCAGAAAATGTTTATGATCATGACAGCGATGATTCCACTGGTGGTAGCCGGAGGTGCGATGGGCGCAGGTCCGGTAATTGCGCTGACTGCCATATTGGGAACGATTACAGCAGCTTCCTCATTATTCTGGGATATCAGAAAAGCAGATATTAAAGGGGAAAAATTCAAGCTTCGTTTTGTAGTAGATCCAAGCGGCTATGTGTTTGATCTTTCCACAGGAGAGAGAATTGAGGATGTCACTGTAACAGCTTACTGGATCCCATATGATGAGTCAGATGACTTCTGGAATAGAACGCCGTCCCCATCCGAGTATGGAACGAAATGGAATGCCGGGGAATATAACCAGTACAATCCTCTTCAGACAAATGCAGATGGAAAATATGCATGGGATGTTCCAGAAGGCTGGTGGAGAGTAAAATACGAGAAAGAGGGATATGAAACTACATGGAGTGACTGGATGACCGTTCCGCCTCTTCGAACCGAAGTGAATATCGGTATGGTATCGTTGTCAAAACCACCAGTAGAGCACAGCTGGGATAACGGAACTGTAGTCATAGCACCAACCTGTACTTCCACTGGAATTATCAGCTATGAGTGTACGGATTGCCATATTACCAGAACAGAGGTTTTGCCGGTGAATCCAGATGCCCACAGCTGGGATAACGGAAAAGTGACAAAGGAAGCTACCTGTACTGAGGAAGGCATCAGAACCTTTGCCTGTGTGAATTGTGGGCAGACCAGAACAGAGAAGTTGCCTGCGAAGGGACATGGGGAAACAGAGGTCAGAGGGAAAAAAGCTGCAACCTGTGCAAGTGAAGGTTATACAGGAGATACTTATTGCAAGATCTGCGGAACCAGATTAAGCAGCGGGAAAACAATTGGGAAGACAGAACATACCTGGGGAGAATGGAAAAAGACAGCAGATGCTACTGTATTTGCAGCTCAGAAAGAGAAGAGAATCTGCCAGATCTGCCAGACCACAGAAGAAAGAGACAATGGAAATCCGCTGACTTCCAAAATGACACTTACAGCCTCCAGCCTGAAAATGAAAATAAAACAGACCACAAAAGCGTTCCAGATTTCCGGCATGGAGAGTGGGGACTATGTAGCATCTGTGGTTTCAGGCAACAGTAAGCTTCTGAAGGTAAGCTCCTACACCAGAGATGGCGCAGTTACGCTGAAGGCTCAGAAGAAAATAGGAAAGACGAAACTTACAGTGACTCTGGCTGGTGGGGCAGTAAAAACTGTGAATGTTACCATCCAGAAGGGAACGGTGAAAACCACCAAAATTTCAGGTGTACCGAAGAAAATTACCTTAAAGAAAGGGAAAAAACAGACTTTGGCACCGATTCTGGCGCCGATCACAACCCAGCAGAAAGTGACCTACACCACATCTAATAAGAAAGTCTGCACTGTGACAAAAAGTGGTGTAATCACAGCGAAGAAAAAAGGTACTGCAAAAGTTACGGTACGCTCCGGAAGTAAAAAGGTGGTTATTACAGTCAAAGTGTCATAAATCGTAAGAGAGCGAAGCAGGCTACGCCTACTGAAAGAAGACAAAATATACCGTAAAGCGGGGCGTGCAGATTGTAAGAATGATTAGGGGGCAGACTTTAGAACTGCCAATATTACAGGATGTATGATGCCTCTGATAAACTGCCGTGTCTGATATGTTTAAGAAACATATTGGACACGGCAGTTTTTTTTAACAGGATAACTGTTTAGTATCTTCACACTGCCTTCTGGATAGTTGTCAAACAGGTTGTGTTGTGCATAAAAAAAGCAATCTTGTGCATAAAAACCGTAACCTTTCCCACTATTATTGTCTCAAAAATTCAATTATGATATTCTTTTTATAAGAAAAAAAGAGCAATTTTCCAGCTTTTGAAAATTTGCTGGTGCTATTCAGAGCCACGAAGCGTGTTGCTGTGAACGGAGTGAACAGTAACCCAAATGGATTTTTGAACAGTTATAATTGCCGAAAAAATAAGGGGGAATGAAAGAGTGAAAAAACAAATTTCAAAATGTGTGAAAATGCTGTTCCTTGGCATTATCATGTGCCTGGGTATGGCGCTTAGCGTGCATGCAGAAGGCTCAGGACAGTTTTTCCAGTTCGACGGCGAAAAGTGGAACAAGGAAGAATTTTCCTGGACAGACAGTCAGGGGCAGATCTGGTATGCCCATGAATATGGAACAAATGGAGAAGCTATTATCAGCGCAGTAACCGAGGCTGTTATGGAACTGCAGGTTCCGTCATATGTGTATAAGGATGGTGTGGCGAAGAAGGTAATTGGAATCGGTAAGTATTTTCCGGATTCAGAATATGATAACACATGGGACCGGTTTAGCTGTTTCTATTACGATGGAAAGTATGGCAACGGAACGCTGTATAAGTTGATTCTTCCGGATACACTCTGCTATGTGATGCCCAATGCATTTTCAACAAGTGGCAGCTGGTTTGACGGACTGGCAGCCGTTCAGCTGCCGCAGAATCCACGGCTTGTAATTGGAGAAAGTGCGTTTTATGGGGATAAGAATCTTCAAATCGTGCATTTTAATGACGCAGTAGGCGGTGCACAGCCTGTAAAAATCGAGAAGCAGGCATTTGGTAACTGTCCGAAACTGGAAGAGATAACATTGCCGCCAACAGGGGCTTATAACGAGATTGATAAAGAAGCTTTTTACAGTTATGGAGAATGTAACCTGAAAAGAATTTACAATGCCCCATCCGAGCTGGAACTGGGCTGGGATCAGTATTGTGCAGATGTTGAGGAGGTTTCTTTTGCAGAAGGACTTACATATGTCGATGGAATTTCGACTATTGTAGCTTATGAATGGAATGAGGATGGAAGTCCCTCGAGTGGACGGGGAGAAAACATTAAAACACTGAAAAAAGTAACGTTGCCCTCCACACTGAAGGAAATTGGCTGGGACGCATTTAAGGATAACAAGAACCTTACTTACATCAATCTCCCGGAGGGCTTAACCACTATTGGAAGTTATGCTTTTGCAGGCTGTACAGCGCTTACAGGATTTACTTCTCTTCCGGCAAGCGTAAGCGGAGGTATCGGAGAAGGTGCATTTATGGGCTGCAAGAACCTCCATCTTGAAAATGTATATATTCATGGAACTGACAGCCTGAAATATCAGTTCACCGACAGTGGAATTGTAAGTATCCGCATTGGTGCTGATGTAAAATATACAGTTGGTGCAATGTTCAAGGGCTGCACAAGCTTAAAAGAAATCACAGTTGACGCAGGACATCCGTACCTTTCTTCCCAGGACGGTGTGCTTTACAGTAAGGTTTATAAAAGCAGCGGAGGGGAAGTGGCTGGCAGCAGTATTTTCACCTATCCTGCAGGAAAAAGCTGGGCAGGAAGCTATACACTTCCGTCAGATGTAGTATTGTTAGGCGGTTTTGCATTTGATTCCTGTAAATTTACAGAGATTCACATTCCGGCCCGTGTACTGGATCTGGATTATGACTCTATGGCTTCTATAGGAGACAGGAACACATATTATGCCTTTGATTCCATCAAGGACAGCTGTAAATTATACGTTGTAAAAAATTCTTATGTGGACAATTACTTTAATACACGTTATCATTTTTATTATGAAAATGGTGATGTGCTTCCAATTAGTTATGATCTGGCTGGCGGAACAAATGACAGCTCCAACCCATCCACTTTCACAGGTGGAAACAGTATTGAGCTGAAAGCGCCTACACGAAGCGGTTATACCTTTACCGGATGGACGACAGTAGATGCGGATGATGAAGAAGTAAACTTTTCCGGTTCTTACACACCATCAATGGGTGAACTGGTAAGTGGTGTTAAACTGACTGCAAACTGGAAAAAGAACCCAGATCCTACCAAGGCACCAGAACCGACGAAAGCTCCAACGGCAGAGCCGACAAAAGCTCCGAACGCAGAGCCGACTAAGGCACCATCTGCTCCGGAACCGACGAAGACTCCGAACGCTTCTGATAACAATCAGAACACTGTAATTCCATCCAAGCTTCCGAAGCTTACCGGAACCAAGGCCACCAATGTGCTTACCGATGGCGCCAAGATTTCCTGGAAGCGGATTGCAAGTGCAACCGGATATCAGATCACAATTTCCACTGACAAGAAATTCAAGAAGAATGTAAAGAATTATATTGTCGAGGAAAATAAAAACAATGAACTGATCTACGGTTTGAAATCTGGAAAGACCTATTATGTAAAAGTAAGAGCAATCGCACAGGGCGGCGGCAAGAAGGTTACCGGAAAGTACGGCAAGGCAGTTAAATTTACTACATATGTTGTGCCTAAGGTAAAGAAGATCAGTGTAAAGAATAACAAGAAGGGTATGATCACCATTACGGCATCCAAGGTAAAAGGTGCTGCTGGTTATGCATTTGTAGTGACAGCAGATTCCGGTCTTACAGATATTGTAGCAATCAAGGAATCCAAGAAGAATACAGTAACGATAAAGAATCTTTCTAAGGGACATACGTATTATATACGTGCGTGTGCCTATAAACTGAACAAGCAGAAACAGAAGGTGTTTGGTGTGTACACGAAAAAAGCCAAAATTACAATTAAAAAATAAGGAACGAGTTGTTGTGTTTACAACTAGATAGAATGTGACATGAAGAAAGATGAGCAGGCAAATGTGTTGCTTTCGTTAAAAAATTTATATCGGTTGTTTACCGTGAAAGATTATCCGGTTTATTCTACAGGTATTTTACGTGAAAAAAGTAAAAAAGGTCTGACTCTGGTCAGATTCTGGGATGAATATCTTCTCTATGAGTGGAAAGGCACCAGACACGGAAAAATGATTTTTCGAAAGGATGGAAGCCAGAACCGTTATCATTCGGAATTTTGTAATCGCAAGGAAAGCTTTCCCTTGTATCATATATACATAGAGGAAGTGCTGGAAGGTCTGAATACGGAGACATTTGGCAGTCAGGTACTGATTTTTGAAAAATTCCTGAAAGAGAAAAATTATAACCATTCTGTGTTTGTACAGAAGCTGAGAAAATTTCTGGGCATGGTCATGGAGTCAGATCCATGGCTGTCCCAAGAGTGTGGGGAAAAGCTGATCTTCTGGATCGATTACATAGAGAAAAAACAGAAGGATTTTTCCCAGTCCTTTGGGGATGCCTGGCTGTTTACCCTGCTTAGTCTGCACGCGATGGCGGGGCCGGAAATATCCGGGGCAAAAATGAAACTGGTAAGAAACCGTGAAGACTTAAAGCCGGAATATATCTGGAGCTGTATTTATCAGGAATCCGGGGAAACCAGGCAGAGCTTTCTCACTCTGCGAAACTGTGAATTGTTCCGGAAATCTGTGAAAGCCAGCCATTTCTTTGGCAGAGAAGAAGAGTTATATGACTTGAAAGAGATGTTCTTCAATTCCGGAAAGTATCTGATTTCCGGAATTGGAGGAATTGGAAAAACAGAACTCATGCGTCAGCTTGTGAGCTGGATGGAGCAGGAAGAAGTAAAGTGCCGGATCGCAGCTGTTCAGTATGAGGAGAATCTGGCGGCCAGCTTTTCCAGAAGTTTTCTGAATCTTACTGGTGAGAGCGTGGAAGAAAGATTTCACGAAAGTATCTATCATCTGTCAGAAGAGCATCAGGAAAAAACAGTGCTTTTTCTGGATAATATGAACCATACGGAAGAGGAAGATCCTTACCTGTCAGAATTGAAAGATCTGCCGTGCACCATATTTGTTACTTCACGTCAGAAACATCTGGATGGGTTTACTACATTTGGCATAAAGGCACCGCAAAAGAGTGCCTTAAGTTTGATTTTTCGTGACAATTACAACAAAATACTTTCCAGAGAGGAAAAAGACCGGCTGAGTCGTTTGCTGGAAAAAGAGATTTTTCAGCATCCTCTGACATTGAAGCTTCTTGGAAAAGCGGGGACCTACTATTTTGGTAATTGGGATTATCTGGAAGAAGAGCTGCAGAATAACTGGAATGATGTTGCAGAAGAGTTCGGACTCATTGATATGTACCGTGGGCTGTACAAACTGGCTGATATTGGAGAAACCGGAAGCCAGCTGGCAAGGATGTTCGCGCTTCTGCCGTATCAGGAAATTGACCGGAATTTTACTGTGATGTTTTTCCAGGGATTTTTGAAGAAAAACGAAACTCTGGGAGAGGCGCTTGGCAGACTGGTGAAATTCGGCTGGCTGGAAGATACGGGAAATGGCTACCGTATGCATCCTGTAATTGCAGAGAGTCTGTGTACAAAGGATTTTTCAGAAGCTGAGTTTCAGCCATTCTGGGAACGGGCACAGAAGTGCTTTTTCCCGAAACAGGCATCGAAAGACGAGGATCCTCGTATGGAGGAAATTGCGTGGCTTGTCTTCCAGGGAATTTCCAGAGTACAGGGAGCGGTCAGTGACCAGCTTGTGGCACTGGCGGCAGAGGCTGCCCGATATCTGGAGCTGCCGGTTCCTATGTGCGGGAAAATCCGGAAACTGGAAAAAAGATGTGCACAGATTTCCAATGAGACGAAGTTTATGGTAGCGTGTCTGACAGAGACAAAACCTGAACAAAATGAAGAATATATAGAACTCTTCCGCGAACAGCTGAAAAAGAGAACGCTATCATCGGAATGGATGTTGTTTGCTATAAGTGATTTTTGCAATAGGCTGGAGCAAAGCAGTAATTATGAGTGTTACCGGGAGATCTGTGATTTAATTTTTCAACAGAAGGATAATATTGATTATAAAATTGGATATGCGCTTTTGCAGACGAATATGCAGATGTTGAAGCTTAATGTGAAAAAGGTTGAAATGTGGGTAGAACGTGGAATCCTCATGTGTGTACAATGGGGGCATAGCCAGAGAATACTGGATTTTCTTTATCAAAAAGCAGAATGTCATATGTTTCTTCAGGAAAAAGAAAAGCTGGCAGATTGTCTGGAAAAAATAGAGCAGATACGACAGATACAAAGAAAGCGTCAGGTTGAGAGTGAGTTTGTAATATGGCAGCTTCGTGGTCAGCTTGCAGCTATGGATCAGAATATGGAAGAAGCCGCCTATTGTATGGAACAAGCAACGGACAGGTGCAAAATGTACTGTGGTGAGAAAAATCAGATGTATTCTGCCATGTCAGAGGAACTGGCACGAATGTATAATGCTGCCGGACGAAGGGAAGAGTCGTTGGCATGTCATCTTGCGGTTCGCAATCAGCTGCTTAAGAATGGCTATCGTGAGGGTTCTATGCTTCTGATGGTGGACAACAATATGAGTGTAGTCTACCTGGACTTGGGAAAGCCGGAAGAAGCGATTCCATATCTGACAGAGGCGCTGGAGCTTGCGAAGGAGAATGGACTTGTAGGTCCGGCAGTCGCAGAGCCTACCTGGAATCTGGCACGCGTTTACCGCGCACTTGGAGATGAGGAAAAAGAAGATATATATCTGAAAGCCGCCGTGGAAGGCTTCCGGGAATGCTACCCACCGGAGCATCCCAAGCGGATCGCAGCTGAACAGAGACTGAAAGAACGCCAGGGGGAATGAACCTGGCGTTCTTTCTGCTTTTATGGAAAGATGTGCGGCGGTATACTTAAAGCTGACTACAACTAATCCTATTGACATACTAGGATACTTTATAGTAACATAAATCAAAATCGTCCCAGCTCTTTGCGCGAAGGATATTTTTTGTCTGAAAGGAAAGATGGAGCTGGGGAGAGACTAAATTTACCGCCGCAGGAGGATAATCATATGAGCGAAATCACTGCAACCAAAGAGCAGCAGAATAAATACGAAGCTTTAAAAGAATACTTACGCAGTCTGGGAAGTGTGGCTGTGGCTTTTTCAAGCGGGGTGGACTCTACGTTTCTTTTGAAAACAGCACACGATGTGCTGGGGGATAAATGTATCGCGATTACTGCCATGTCCTGTTCTTTCCCGAAGAGAGAACTGGAAGAGGCGAAGACCTTCTGTGAGAAGGAAGGAATCCGCCACATTACAGTAGAGTCTGAAGAACTGGAAATTGAGGGCTTCTGCCAGAACCCGACTAACCGTTGCTATATCTGCAAGAAAGAATTATTTGAGAAAATCTGGGACATTGCCACAAAAGAGGGGCTGAATGCAGTGGCAGAGGGTTCCAACATGGACGACAATGGTGATTACAGACCTGGTTTACAGGCTGTTGCAGAGCTGGGGGTGAAGAGCCCGCTGCGCCACAGCGAATTGTATAAAGCAGACATCCGTGCCCTGTCTAAAGATCTTGGCCTTCCCACCTGGGAGAAACAATCCTTCGCCTGTCTTTCTTCCCGTTTTGTATACGGTGAGACTATCACGAAGGAGAAACTTGGCATGGTAGACAAGGCAGAACAGCTGCTTCTGGATCTGGGATTTCATCAGCTTCGTGTGCGTATTCATGGTACATTGGCACGAATTGAAGTATTGCCAGATGAACTCCAGAAAGTCCTGGAGAACCGCAACCAGATCGTGAAAGCATTCAAAGAATACGGCTTCACATACGTGACCATGGATCTTCAGGGATACCGAATGGGAAGTATGAATGAGACATTGAAGAAATAGTTTTCGACTTATGAATTATCGTCTATACTATGCTGTTAGTTAATTGTTTTAAATGCTGTTTTGCTTTATCATTAAATTAATCGTCTGACAAATTTTGGGAGGGAGTATGCTGCGGGCTCATTTGCAGAATAGCAGGTTATCCATTTAGAGGAAGCGTTTATTGTTATGCAACAGATATTAATGGAAAAATCTTTGCCTCTGGAGTGTGTTTGAAAGGACGAAAAAAAGAATAGCGAGGTAAAGCGTATGAGAAACAGACGACTGGCATTGGCTGCAGCATTGCTGCTGGCAATCACAAGTGCAGACGGAGCAGCACTGGCAGTAAGTGGAGCTGATTTTTCTTCTGAGGAAGTAGCAGAAGCAGTTTTTGACGAAGTGGAGAATGAGGGTCTGGATAATCAGGATGAGGTTCAGGAACAGGTTCAGACTCCGGAGATGGATCAGGTGGAGGAACAGTCATCCGAGGATTCATTCTCAGATGCGTCTGGCATGGAAGCAGCTGCAGAATGGCAGAATGAGGAAGCGGCAACAGCAGACGAAGCCCTGGTTTTTTCAGATGGAGAAGACATAGGAATTACCTATACCTTGTCAGATGATGGGAAACTGGTAATTTCCGGAACTGGAAGCATAGCAGATGATGCATTTGCTGGCAATACTAAGATAACAAGTGTGGTTATCTCAGAAGGAGTGACCGGCATTGGTTCCCGCGCATTTACTGGCTGCACCAATCTGACAAGTGTGACAATTCCAGAAGGCGTAACCGTCATAGATGGTATGACCTTTGGCAATTGCACCAGTCTGACAAGCGTAACCATTCCGGGAACGGTAACCTCTATAGAAGTTCAGGCATTCTGGAAGTGCAGCAGTTTGACAAGCATAACTATTCCTGCAAGCGTAACGAGCATTGGAAGCGGTGTATTTCAGGGGTGTACCAGTCTGACAAGTGTAAAGCTTTCAGAGGGCCTGACCAGAATTGGAGATCAGACTTTTGGCAGATGTAATGCGTTAGAAACCATAGAAATCCCGGCAAGTTTGACATCTATAGGAAATGATGCGTTTAAAAACTGTGCCAAGCTGAGAAGTATCCGCTGCTATGCAAATAGCAGCACGTGGCAGCCCAGATACATTTGTGATTCAAATACAACCGTATATTACAGTTACAATCCGAACCATACCCATTCCTACAAGTCACATGTGATAAAAATGAGTGGCTGTACCTATTCGGGATCTGAAGAAGAAATCTGTGAATTTTGCGGTGATTACTATACAAAAGAAACACCGGCACTTGGTCATGACTGGAACCGTGGGGAAACAACAGAAGATGCTTCCTGTGAAAGTGACGGAGAAAAAACTTATACCTGCAGAAGATGTGGTGACAAAAAGAAAGAGACAATTCCAGCAACCGGACATAGCTGGGTAAGGTCATGGCATGAAGATGCAACCTGTACAGATGACGGAGTCGATGAATACACCTGCAGATATTGCGATACGGAAAAGAGAACTACAATAAAAGCAACCGGACATAAATTTTCTGCATGGGCAGTAACACAGGAAGCAACTGTGGATGAGGAAGAAGTCCAGACACGTACCTGCAGTGCATGCGGTGAGCAGGAAACAAAAATTACCCGGGACAGACTGCAGCCAACAATGAAATTGAATCAGTCCAGTATTGTGCTGAAGACCGGACAGAAGACGAAGTGTCTGAAAGTAACCGGGCTTGCAAAGGGAGATTTCATTTCCACCTGGAGTACGGATAACTGGAGTATTGCAGATGTATCTGTTAGTTCAGATGGAACCTGTAACATTACCGCCGGTAAAACTACAGGCAAAACCCGTATTCACATATACCTGAACAGCGGATATGAAAAGTCTGTTACCGTAAAAGTCCAGAAAACCGCTGTAAAAACCACAAAGATCAAAGGTGTGCCGAAAACACTGAAATTAAATAAAAATCAGAAATATTCCCTGAAACCGGTTTTAAAACCAGTAACAAGCAAAGAAAAAATCACCTACAAATCCAGCTCCTCCAAGGTGGTAAAGGTAGATTCCAAGGGCAGAATTACTGCAAAGAAAAAAGGAACAGCCGTAATTACGGTGAAAGCAGGGAAGAAAACAGTTAAGTGTAAGGTGACTGTGAAATAACGTATATTTTGAAAGGACAGGAATGAAATATTTTCTGTCCTTTTTCATGAATATTTATTGATTCTTTTTCTCACATTTCCTATAATAAGCCTATGTGTTATAAATTTACCCATGTGACATGTAAAAACGCCGGAAAGGATATTGTATCCCATAGAAGTCAGCGATGCATTTTACCTGTTGCAGGGGCTTTTTGTTTTGAAGATTTGGGATTTCAAACACGCTCTGGTCTGCCATGGCAGCAGGTCTTTGGACAGTGTTGCAGACAGAAGTATATATTGAGTTAAGCTGCGGTATCAGGTGCCGTGAGGGAGTAAAAGAGTATGAAGAAAAAATGTGTGGCAATGATGTTAATCGCAATAATGACCGCATCTTTAGCTGGTTGTGGAAGCAGCAAGGACGGAAGCGGTAAATCTGTAAAGCTGGATTCGGATCACCCGGTGTCCCTGACGATCTGGCATTATTACAACGGTGCCCAACAGGCAATGTTTGACACCCTTGTAAAGGAATTTAACGCCTCCGTTGGAAAAGAGGAGGGTATCTACGTGGAGAGCTACAGTCAGGGTTCCGTATCCGACCTTGAGGAAGCAGTCAACAGCTCTTTGAACGGAGAAGTAGGAGCAGAAGAACTGCCGGATATTTTTTCTTCCTATTCTGATACTGCTTACGCAGTACAGCAGCAGGATAAGCTGGCAGACCTTTCCGTGTATTTTACAGAAGATGAGCTGTCCAGGTATGTAGATTCCTACATCCAGGAGGGCTATTTTAACCAGGATGGCGCTTTATATCTTTTCCCGGTTGCCAAATCCACAGAGATCACCATGATCAATAAGACTGACTGGGAGCCTTTTGCAGAAGCCACTGGAACTACAGTGGAGGAACTTGCCACTACAGAAGGTATTACAGAGGTTGCACAGCGCTACTATGAGTGGACGGATGAGCAGACCCCGGATGTGCCGGACGATGGAAAAGCATTCTACGGCAGAGACTCCATGTCCAACTATTTTATCATTGGCATGAAGCAGATGGGAAAGGAAATTTTCCAGGTGAAAGATGGAAAAATGACCTTAAACACAGATGAAGATTTGATCCGCCGCCTTTGGGATAATTACTATGTACCATATATGAAGGGCTATTTCGCATCTCTTGGAAAATTCCGTTCCGATGATGTGAAGACAGGAGATATTCTTGCATACACGGGCTCCACATCTTCTGCCGTATACTTTCCGGATACCGTGGAAATAGGGAATAAAAGCTATCCGATCGATTATATCGTATGTGATTCTCCGGTTATGGAGGGCGGCGAGAACATAAAAGTTCAGCAAGGTGCCGGAATGGCAGTGACCAAGTCTGATGAGGAACATGAGTATGCTGCAAGTGTATTCCTGAAATGGTTCACACAGAAGAACCAGAACCTGCGCTTTGTATGCGAATCCTCCTATATGCCGGTTCTGAAAGAAGCCAACAGCGTAGACGCACTGGATTCCGTTATTAAAGAGAATAATATAGAAGTCAACCAGAAGGTTTACGATTGTTTTACAACGGAAATGGAAGACTTTGATAAAACAAGTTTCTATACAATTGGAGCCTTTGACAATAGCTACAGTGCCCGTAAGATCCTGGATTATTCTCTGGCTGACAAGGCAAAGGCTGATAAAGATGCCATGGACGCTGCAATCGCAGACGGAGAGAGCCGGGAAGAGGCTCTTGCACAGTATCTGACAGATGAGAATTTCCAGAGCTGGTATACAGAATTCTGCCATAGCCTGGAGTGTATTTGAAAAAACATTCAAAGTGTTTTTTTAGACAGATTCTGGACATAAGGAGGTGAGGAAGGCTGTGAAGAAAAAGAAATCTCTTTGGAATATATTTCTGATTCCTATACTGATCATTGTGTTTGTACAGGGTGCAGTCCCATTCCTGACATTGATTTTCAGCGGAATCCGCTCAAACATGGAGAATGCGGTTATCGGTCTGGACAGTCATACGGTGGAGAACCGTAAGGTGGTTCTGGAGAACGATATGATCGAGCAGTGGAGCAGCGTGTACAAGGAAAGTGACAGTCTGTCCTCTGCGCTGACAAAGGTATTGAGCAATCATCAGATGGATATGCAGGGCTTCATGGGCTCAGGGAAAGTTCAGGAGGAATATCTGGAAACGGTTTTTTATGATATGGTGGAGGTTTTGCAGTACAATTCCACTTCTGGAATTTTTCTGGTTCTGGGAAATGACGGTGATACAGATTCGGAAGGGGAATACAAAGGCTTCTGGGTGAGAGACTCAGATCCCCAGACCAAAACGGCTTCCCGCACGGACCTGCTGATGGAGCGTGGAAGTAAGGTACTGTCGCAGAATATGTCCATTTCACTGGATACTTCCTGGCATACAGATTTCCACTTCCAGGGCAATGGGAAAAGAGATGCCGATGACTTTTTTTACCAGCCATATATAACAGCAGAAAATTACGTTGATTCCCGCACCAGTATGAAAAATCTGGGCTATTGGTCGAAGCCGTTTATTCTGGAAGATTTCTATAAGGATAACCATAAGATGATCACATATTCGGCACCTCTTGTTTATGATAAAACCGTTTACGGTGTGCTTGGAATTGAAGTGGGAGTGAATGATCTGACCAAATTTTTTCAGGTAAAAGATCTGGATTCCGATCTGAATGCAGGATTTGCCCTTGTGGTAGACCATGGAAATGGAAATTATGAGGGAATTGCCGGTGAGGGTGCGCTGTATGATGCAGTTTCCCGGGACGGAAGTGACTTTGTTCTGGAGGAGCCGGTGCAGGAGAATTTGCGGCTGGTACAGGGGGCTGCCATTGGGAAACAGCAGATTTACGGACTTGTGAGCAATCTGGAGCTGTACAGCAGAAATGTGCCGTATGAAGATACGCAGTGGGCATTGTGCGGTTTTGTTACAGAGGATTCTGTGTATGGATTGATTTCCGATGTTTATGAGAGAATTCTGGGAGCGATTCTGGGAAGTGCCCTGATGGCGGTTATTCTGGTTTATTTTCTTGTCCAGTATGCGACGGAACCGGTTTACCATCTGGTGGAGAGTGTACGAGGCGGAGTGAAGGGAATTCACGGTTTTCAGGAGTCAGGTATTCAGGAGCTTGATGAGCTCCATAAAGTGATAGAGAATCTGACGGATACCCAGATGCAGACAGAGAATCAGCTTCTGGAGGAAAAGGAGCGCTATCGGATTGCGGTAGAAAGTTCCCAGGATGCCTTTTTTACCTACAAATGTAAGGAAAAACTGCTGGAAATAGTTAACAGTAAAGGCAATGACGGTGTATGGGACTGCGGAAAGCATCCGGAATTTCTTGATAATGACAGTATCCATCCGGCAGATAAGGCAAAGCTGGTGAACGCAGTAAAAAGCTCAGACGGCGTTCTGGATGTTGACTTTCGTCTGCAGCATGCCAATGGAGAATTTCAGTGGGTAAATCTATCCGGAAGCATTACTTTTGATGAGAATAAAGAGCGCAGCAGGGTCGTTGGCTGTATTCACAATGTGCATCAGCACAAGCTTCTGGAGCAGGCGCAGAAAAGAAAGCAGATTTATGACTCCATTACCTCTTTTTACCGCCTTGGAAGCGGACTGGAAGTTGTGGAAACACTGTGTCGGGATGACCCGGAAGGGGTACTGGTACTTCTGGAAATCCAGCAGTTTTCCAAAATCGATGAGCGCTATGGCCTGATCTTCGGAGATATTATTCTGGAGCAGTTTGCCGGTCTGCTGGCGAAGCGCTTCCAGGAGGACGGTTTAAACGGTGGTATTTATATCAGGGCTGGTGCAGACCAGATGCTGGTATGGCTGCCGGTATGTACGACCGGACCGATCGTGAGAAGTGTGCAGGGACTGGAAAAGGAGTTTGGGGCGCTTACAGATGAGAAGCATCTGTCCCTTTCCCTGAAATGTGGAATCGCAGTTACAGGCAGCAGAAATTCGCTGTCTGAGGCACTTGAACAGACGAAGACTGCTCTTACAGCTGCACGTCATGGAAAGCAGGAAATCATGTTCTATGAGGAGCTTTCAACGGTGGAAAAAGCCTGTGCGGTTGATGTGGCATTTGCGGAGGTGGCTTCTCTGGAACGTCTGAAGGAAATGACACTTTCCTCTATAGCTCTGAACCTGTTTGACAGAGATGGTGATACTTCTGTGGTTCTGGATATTCTGGCGTTGAAGCTGCAGGAGAAATACCATCTGACAGACATTGTGATCACCCATTTCAACGGGGAATATATGGTAAATAACCTGCTGTACTGCTGGAAAACCTGGGAGAAAAAGGATGGCTGGGACGGTATGGTCCACTGTTCTGAGAAGCAATACCAGCACTTTGTGGAGACACAGGAAATGCAGCAGCTTCTGACTTCCGGGGAAAGCATATGGAAAGAGCCGCTGATTCAGCCTTTTGCTTCAGGCAGAAACGATATTGTATTCCATATGACAGATAACGGACAGTATTCCGGAAGTATTGTATTCCGGGACATTGACCAGGATGTTCTGGAGAAAAAAGAAGAGTGTAAGTGTCTGGAAGAAATCAGCGCAATTATTCAAAACCGGTTGAATCTGGAGCGTCACGATCTTTCTGCCAAGGCGAAATCGGATTTCCTGGCCCGTATGTCTCATGAGATCCGTACTCCTATGAACGGTATTATAGGTATGACGGAGATTGCATTGAAAGATGGACAGACTGAGGAGCGGCGGATCGACTGTCTGAGAAAAATCGAGTACTCCTCGGAATATCTGCTTGGACTTATCAACGATATTCTGGATATGTCCAAGATTGAGAGCGGAAAGATGAGGCTGATCGAAGAAAAATGCAATCTCATGGAGATGATACAGGGACTTCGTCCTTTGCTGGAAGCGAAGCTGAACGAAAATAACATTCAGTATATAGCAGATATCCAGCTGAAAAACCATTGGTTTATGGCAGATTCCCTGCGGCTGAACCAGGTTCTGGTAAATCTTCTGGGAAATGCGCTGAAGTATTCCAGACCAGATGGACATGTGTGGCTGACCGTTCGCGAGACAGAAGAAGAGAAAGGCTTTTCCAATCTGTATTTTCAGGTCAGGGATGATGGAATTGGAATTGCACCTGAGAAACAGCAGCTTATTTTCCGGCAGTTTGAGCAGGCGGATAATTCTGAAAATGCAAGAAAACAGGGCACTGGTCTTGGTCTTGCCATCAGCAGAAGAATTGTGCGGATGATGGATTCCGATATTAAGTTGGAAAGTGAGCCTGGTAAGGGAAGCAGCTTCAGCTTTAACGTGAAGCTTCAGCCGGTAAGCGGAGAGAAGACTACGGTCACCAGCCAGCCGGAGGAGATCAGCTTCCCGGGAAAAAGAATCCTGGTGGTTGAGGATAATGAGCTGAATATGGAAATTATCTGTACTATCCTTGAAAATTACGGAATTAAAACCGAGCAGGCAGTTAACGGAAAAGAAGCTGTGCGGCGCATGGAAGAATCCGTTCCCGGATATTACGATATGATCTTTATGGATATTATGATGCCGGAAATGGACGGACTGGAAGCAACCCGGACTATCCGGAATCTGGATCGTGAGGATTGCAAAAAGATTCCGATTTACGCAATGAGCGCCAACGCTTTCGACGAGGATGTGAAACGTTCCCTGGCAAGCGGTATGAACGGACATCTTTCCAAGCCTGTGAATCTGCAGGTGCTGGAGAAAACGCTGCAGAAAGTGCTGGGATAAAAATAAATGGTTTTTTAATGCATCTTGTGCAATATATTGACAGTTTGTGATAACCCCGTCTTTTACAGACGGGGTTATGTTATATTTATGGCAACATAGAAGGGAGCGATCACAAGCATGAAATATCAGAATATCATAGATAACATGACCCTGAAGGAAAAAGCCGCATTCCTCAGCGGAAAAAGCGAGTGGCAGACAAGAGATTTCCCGCGTCTGGATATCCCGGCGATTTTCTGTTCAGACGGACCGAATGGTGTGCGTAAACAGGCAGGAGCAGGAGATCATCTGGGAATCAATCCAGCAGTACCGGCAACCTGTTTTCCTACAGCGGCAGCTATGGCAAACAGCTGGGATGAAGAGCTGGAGCAGAGGGTAGGCGTTGCCCTTGGTGAAGAATCCATGGAAGAAGACGTAAACGTTCTTCTTGGACCTGGACTGAACATTAAGAGAAATCCTCTCTGTGGACGTAACTTCGAGTATTTTTCCGAGGATCCCTATCTTTCCGGAAAAATGGCAGCTGCTTTTATCCGCGGTGTGCAGAGCACAGGAGCAGCAGCCTGTGCAAAACATTTCGCTGTAAACAGCCAGGAACTTCGCCGTATGGCAATGAATGCGGTGGTAGATGAGAGAACTCTCCGTGAAATCTACCTCACCGGTTTTGAGATTGCCATCAAAGAGGGTGGCGCGAAAACGGTTATGAGCAGCTACAACGAGGTAAACGGTGTTTACGCCAACGAAAACGAGCATCTGCTGAAAGACATTCTCCGCGATGAGTGGGGCTTCGAAGGCTCTGTTATCACTGACTGGGGCGCTTCTAACGACCATTCTCTCGGTGTAAAGAACGGTTCCACTCTGGAAATGCCGACTCCGGGACTTGATGCGGCAAGAGAGCTTCTTGCCAGCGTAGAAAGCGGCAAGATCAGTGAGAAGGACATCGACGAGCGCGTAGACGAGCTTCTTGATCTGGTACTTACTACCACCGAGAATGCAAAGCATTATAAAAAAGTGGCGGACAAGAAAGCCCTTCATGAGGAGCACCACAAGCTGGCACGTCTTGCCTGCGAGAACAGTGCAGTTCTTCTGAAAAATGAGGACGGAATCCTTCCGGTTGGAGCGAAGGTTCAGGCAGCCATAATCGGTGACTTCGCTTTTGACCCAAGATACCAGGGCGCAGGTTCTTCCATGGTAAATTCCACAAAAGTAGATTCCATCAAGGACATGCTGGAGACCAGCGGAATCTCTGTGACTGGAATTGTACGCGGTTATCAGCGCGATGGCAAGGAAGACGAAGCTATGAAAAAAGAGGCCGTAGATCTTGCCCGCCGTTCTGATGTGGTTCTGTTTTTCTTCGGATTGAACGAGAAAAGCGAGACAGAAGGTCTTGACCGCAAGCATCTCCGCATTCCGCAGAACCAGATCAACCTGATCCAGGAGCTGGCAAAAGCCAACGCAAACATGATTGGTATCATCAGTGCAGGTTCTGTTATTGAAATGCCATGGCACCATCATTTCAAAGCCCTGCTTCACACCGCTCTCATGGGTCAGGCAGGTGCAGGTGCAGTGCTTGATATTCTTTCCGGTAAAGTCAACCCATCCGGAAAGCTTGCTGAAACTTACATTAAGAAATATGAGGATACTCCTTCTTACAATTACTATCCGTCACAGGAGCGGAACTCTGAGTACAGAGAGGGAATTTACGTAGGATACCGCTACTTCGACACCGCAGGTGTGCCGGTAAACTATCCATTTGGATATGGTCTTTCCTACACTACATTTGAATATGACAATCTTCAGGTGAAGCCGGATGGGGCGACGTTTACCCTTCGCAACACCGGAAAGTATGATGGTGCAGAGATTGCCCAGCTTTATGTAGGACTTCCGGGAGCAAAAGTTTTCCGCCCGGTCAAGGAGCTGAAAGGCTTTTCCAAGGTGTTCTTAAAGGCAGGCGAGGAGAAAACCGTTACCATTAAGTTCGACGACAAGACATTCCGTTACTGGAATATGAAGACAAATAAATGGGAAGTAGAAGGCGGCGTTTACAGCATTATGATCGGTGCAAGCTGTGCGGATATCCGTCTTCAGGATTCTCTTGCCATTATCGGAACCACTGAGGTAATGCCATACTATACTAACCGCATTTCTTCTTACGTGGAGGGAAAAATCCAGCAGGTCGGAAATGAGGAGTACGAGACGATCCTGGGCCATTCCATTCCGGACGGAAGTTGGAGCGGCGAGCTTGGCATGAACGATGCCCTTTGCCAGATGTATTACGCAAAGAGCGGAATTGCCCGCTTCATCTGTAAGAAGCTGGGCGAAAAGTTGAAAAAGAGCGAGGCAGCGGGAATTCCGGATCTCAACACCTTGTTCCAGTATAACATGCCATTCCGTGCAATCGCTAAGATGACAGGCGGTATGGTTTCCATGGAAATGGTAGAGGGACTTCTAAAGGTTGTAAACGGTCATTTCAGCGGACTTGGAAAAGTAATCAGCGGATTTTTCAGAAACCAGAAGCTGAACAAGCAGTATGAGAAAGATCTGGAAGAGCAGAAGTAAAACAAGTAAGCCCCACGCCCCGGGTAAATACAACAGCAGGGCAGGGAATGTGAGAGAAGCATAAAAAACAACTTGATTTTTACGCTTCACATAAAAGAGATGTTTAGCCGTGGTGCTTAATAGAATGGTTAAATGTCAAAAGAAACAGGAAAATATTTAGAAGTATAAAGGTAAGAGAGGTATCGTCATGGGAAAAATCAAACAGTTAATCGAAGATCACCCAAACATCTGGGAGTTTATTAAATTTAACGTATTATCCAACTGCGCAACTATTACAAACTTCATTATCATGTGGCTGTGCACTGGTTTTATTTTCAAAAGCTTTGCAAATACACCATTTAAGTTTCTGGTGTTCAATTACGCAGATAATATCGAGTCCAATCTTGGTTTATGTGGATTTTTAAGCTTTTTGGTTGCAACTGCAGCAGCTCAGACCGTAAACTTCTTTGTACAGAAGAATCTGGTTTTCAAATCCAATGCAGCGTTTGAGAAGGCTGTACCGAAATACATTGTACTTGCAGTTGTGCTGGTGCTTGTATCCGCAGCACTTCCGGCTTACAGCCAGAGCTTTTTCGTAAACATCGGTATTTCCGAAGCACTTGCACCTACACTCGCAAATGTTCTGAACATTCTGGTTCAGGTAGTTCTCAGCTACCCGACCATGAAATTCTGGATCATGCCGAACAAATAAAGATGATTGTTCTTTACCCGGATTGCCTTGCAGTCCGGGTTTTTTAATGCTAATATTAAAAGGCGGAATTTAACAATTTAAACACATTTTTCCCACAAAGAGAACACAAATTGTCTCTATACTGTGAACTATCAAATGAAGAGAACATAAAGGAGTTTCTAAAGGAGGCTTTTATCATGAAGAATAGAAATGAAGAATTAAAGAGAAAACTTAAAAAGGCAGCAAGCATTAGTCTTTGCGCAGTACTGGCAGGCGGCCTTGCAGCAGGGACATATACAGGAGTTAACTATCTGACAGGCTATGAGCAGAACGTACAGGCAGCAAGCGAAGGTAAAGTTGAGCTGCTGAAATCCGAGAAGAAATCGGATGATTCCCAGGATGACAGCAAAGATGAGAGTACAGCAAAGGGTAGCCTTGATGTATCTGATATTGTAGAAGAGGCAATGCCAAGTATCGTTTCCATTACAACCAAATCTGTAGAAGAGGTTCAGAACTACTACGGAATGTTTGGTCAGTACGGTGCTTACTCTCCTGAGCAGAGAGAAGTACAGGGAAGCGGTTCCGGTATTATCATTGGTAAGAACGATTCCGAGCTTCTGATCGCAACCAACTATCATGTAGTAGAAGGTGCGGAGACTTTATCTGTTGGCTTCTGTGACAGCACAGCATGTGAGGCTAAGGTAAAAGGTTATGACAGCGAGAGGGATCTTGCAGTTGTAGCAGTTTCCCTGGATGATATTGACAGCGATACAATGGATGCCATTACGATTGCAACTATCGGTAATTCCGATGACCTGAAGGTTGGTGCACAGGTTGTTGCAATTGGTAACGCACTTGGTTATGGTCAGTCCGTAACAACCGGTATTGTAAGCGCCAAGAACCGTCAGCTGAATTCTGATGATACAGTCGGCGATTATGACAGCGACAGCAATTCCGCTACAAACCTGATCCAGACAGATGCAGCAATCAACCCAGGCAACAGCGGTGGTGCTCTTCTGAACATGAACGGTGAGGTTGTTGGTATCAACTCTGCAAAGCTTGCTTCCACAGCGGTTGAGGGTATCGGTTATGCAATTGCAATTTCTGATGTAACAGATACGCTGGAGAGCCTGATGAATGAGGAGACCAGAGATAAAGTTGATAACCACGGTGTTCTGGGAATCACAGCTCAGAGTGTTGACAGTGCAGTAAGTGAAGCATACGGTGTTCCGGAAGGCGTTCTTGTAAGAGACGTAACAGAAGGCGGTGCAGCTGATGAGGCTGGTATTGAAGCAAAATCCATCATTACAAAATTTGCAGGCAAGGTTGTTACGACCAAGGAACAGCTGGTTGATTTCCTTTCCTACTACGAGCCTGGTGAGGATGTAGAGCTTACCATTGAGGTTCCGGATGGAAAAGGTTACAAAGAAGAGACAGTAACTGTAACTCTTGGCGAGAACACAAATACACAGAGTACGGATTCCAAGGACAACGGTGACGGTCAGGGAAGCAGCCAGGATGATAATCTTCTGGAAGACTGGGAGAATAACGAAGGCGGCTCAGGTCTCCAGTACGGCGAGGGCTGGAATTAAACACTTGGGCGAATACGCTCTAGTAAGGCATACAGATTGCCGGAATGCTTTTTAGACACGCTCTAAGGCAGGAGAACCGGGATTGATTCAGCCACGGAAATGTAAATAATAGAATGAGAGAGGTTCATCTGTAAAAAAGGTGAACCTCTTTTTTCGGGCAAAATTTCCCACAAAGCGAGGCATGCCGGTTGCGAAACAGATTTTTCAAATATACTCTGCTTTGAAATAGTTAGAAAACACATAGAAAACTGAATAATAGATTGCGTAGCCTACCTTAAAAAGGTATAATTATTTTATTGTCTGCAGACTGCGGCATAATATTTTTTAGAGTTATACGAAAAAGGAAAAGAGTCAGCAAAATGAACAACGAAAGATTTCTGGTTTTCGATATAGATGATACCTTATACAGCCAGATGGAGCCGTTGCTTACAGCCTGTGAGTTCAGTCTGGGCAGGAAGCTTCCGGATCCGGAGCTGTTTTACCGGATTTTCGGGAAAAGAAGCGCTGAAATGTTTCTGTTCAGCGAGAGTGGACAGGTTTCCATTCATGAATCCCGGATTTACAGAATTGAAAATACTATGAAAGACCTGGGAATTCCCTTTACCAGAGAGCAGGCAGAGCTCTTCCAGAAGAGATATAAAGAGAATCAGTCCCATCTTCATGTTTCAGGGGTAATGACACAACTGCTGGACGAATGCGAAGCTGCCGGAGTGAAAATGGGCGTGATCACTAACGGACCTTTTTCCCATCAGGTTCAGAAGTTTCACACATTGGGACTTGATAAATGGTTTACAGAGGATCAGCTGATCGTGTCTGCAGGCGTGGGCGTGGCCAAGCCGGATGTGCAGATTTTCCGCATGGCAGAAGAAAAATGGGGAATGAAGCCGGAGAATACTTTTATGATCGGGGATTCTCTGGAGAATGACATTGCAGGTGCAAAAAATGCCGGATGGAAGACCATCTGGATGAACCATCACCGTTATACGGTTCCGGAAGGTATGGAAAAACCAGATTATATTGCATATACAGAGGAAGAGTTGAGAAAGCTTATTGTCCAAATATGCTTTACAACGAAGAAGGATGGATAAAGTATGGTATCAGATTACAAAATCACCATGGAGCAGGCAGAATACGAGATGGTCTGTTACCGTAGGGTTTTTAACTTTGTAAGGCTTCTTGACCAGGAAAAACTGGAGAAATTGAATGCAGAAGGTCTGTTGGCAGCAGAGGGCGGACAGACAAAAAAAGCAGATTTGTGCATAGGACATTTTTGCCAGGGCTGTGTGGCAATGGAAGCCTTTTTACGGAAGGCAGAGCTGTGCAAGCTGGAATTTATTGGAGATGACATTTATCAGATCATGGCTAAATATCTGGAAATTGACGGTAATCCTTATGTAATGGAGCTTTTGAAGAAAATGGACAAAAGCAGCCTGATCGACCGGAAAGATCATGAGCGCCTGATCAGCAGCCTTACCGGATATAACGAGAGACTGTATCAGGATGTTCTTACGAAGGCATACAACAGACGTTATTATGAAGAAGAATTGAAGTCCAAGATGGGACCGGCTGGAATTGCCATGATCGATCTGGACGATTTTAAGCTTTATAACGACACATATGGACATAATGCCGGGGATATGGCACTGACTGTTGTTGCAGAAACCATATGCAAGCATATCCGTAAGGATGATATTCTGATCCGCTATGGAGGGGATGAGTTTCTTCTGGTGCTTCCCGGAGTAACAGAAGTGAAATTTGCCGAAAGACTGCAGGAAATCCATGATAAGATTCATCTGGCTGCGGTGCCGGGATATGCAGGAATTCAGCTTTCTGTGAGTATTGGAGGAACAATTGCCGGGGCAGATGAAACGATCGGAAGTGTGGTAGGAAGAGCTGACCGCTTTATGTACCAGGCGAAAACCCGTAAGAATCTGGTGGTAACCGAGTCTAATGAGATAAAAGATGGAAATGCAGATGGCGCAGAGGTTAATCGTGATGAGCTGAAACAGCAGATTCTGATCGTGGATGATGCTGAGCTGAACCGTGATATTCTTGCGGAGATTCTGCACCATGATTTTAAGACTATGGAAGTAAGCAATGGGGAGGAATGTCTCTCCGTGCTTCGGGAGTATGGTGCAGGAATCTCACTGGTGTTGCTTGATATTGTAATGCCTGGCATGGACGGCTTTGCAGTTCTTGAGGAGATGAACCGGAATCATTGGATCGAGGACATTCCGGTCATCATGATCTCCAGTGAGGAGACAGAATCATATATACGCCGGGCGTATGAAATGGGAGTTTCAGACTATATCAGCCGCCCGTTTGATGCCAGGGTTGTTTACCGGCGTGTATATAATACTATTAAATTATACGCAAAACAGAGGCGCCTAATCACACTTGTAACGGATCAAATTCGCGAAAAAGAAAAAAATAGTCAAATTTTGATAGATATTCTCAGCCATATCGTAGAATTTCGTAATGGAGAGAGCGGTCAGCACGTTCAGCACATAAAGATGTTGACCGGATTTCTGTTGGACAGACTGATGCAGAAAACAGATAAATATGATCTGAAATGGTCTGACCAGTACATGATCACAATTGCATCTGCCCTTCACGATATTGGTAAAGTGGGAATCGACGAGAAGATTTTGAATAAACCAGGCAGACTGACAAATGAAGAGTTTGAGGAAATGAAGAAGCATACCCTGATCGGTGCTTCCATGCTGAAGAGCCTGGGTGTTTATCAGAATGAAGAGCTTGTGAAGGTGGCTTACCAGATCTGCAGATGGCACCACGAGCGCTATAACGGCAAGGGCTATCCGGATGGTCTGAAGGGGGAAGAAATTCCGATTGCAGCCCAGGTGGTTTCTGTTGCGGATGTATATGATGCACTGACAAGCGAGCGTGTTTATAAGAAAGCATTTTCCCATGAGAAGGCTATGGAGATGATCCTGGCTGGTGAGTGCGGAACCTTCAATCCGCTGCTGCTGGAGTGCTTGCAGGATATTCAGGGCAGAATCCAGGGGGAAATGAAGCGGGCAGAAGAGCAGCCTATGCTTGTGCAGAACTCTTATGTGGGGAAGATGATCGAGACGGTGCAGTAGCCAGGGCTTATTATAATGTAATATATTGAGGTATTGTTCGACGAATTATTATGGGTAAAAATCGTGAACAGCAGCATTTGCAGGTCGGGGGACCTGCGGGAGTGGGGGTAAGTTTTACTTTATGAAAAAGAAAATTCTTACACTGGCGGCAGTGGTAACACTGCCGTTTATTCTTCTTGTGATGTATCTTCTTGCCTCGATGGCAAGCTATAGCAATACTTATGATGAGATCGTAAGCAACATGACTGTGGCGAATAATTATAATCTGAATTTCAAAGAAGAGATGGACGAGAGTCTGTATAAGCTGGTTGTTGGCTACGTCACTCTGGATACCATCGAAACAGACAAAAGTCTTAAAAATCCATATACTTTAATAGATGAATTACGCAGCGAATTTACCAGACTGACAGCCATTACCACAGAATCTGAGAGCAAGCTGTGGCTGGAGAGCCTTCTTCGCAATATTGATACCCTGGAAAAAAGGGTGGACGATATTGTGGACAGCATTTCTGCCGGTGGCAGATATAATGAGAATATTGAGAAGCTGGACAACAATATTTACATTCTGACGGAACTGATCCAGGATGATATCCAGTATTATATCTATTATCAGACGCGTTATATGGACAAGGTCACAGATACCCTGCAAGATCAGATCGGGCGGTTTATGGTGGTGTGCAGTGTGCTGATCGGCGTGCTGATCATTGTGGTTGCAGTCAGTGCGGTGATGATCGTTTCCGGTATTATACAGCCCATCAGTCAGCTGAACCAGGCTACGGAGAAGATTGCCCAGGGTGATTTCAATGCCAGAGCCCAGGCGGATTCCGATGATGAGGTGGCTGAGCTTGCAGTGAGCTTTAACAAAATGGCAGGAAGCATGCAGTCTCTGATCGATAAGGTGAAGGAAGACGAGCGGAAAATGCGAAAAGCAGATCTGCGCCTTCTTCAGGAGCAGATTCAGCCTCATTTTCTTTATAATACGCTGGACACCATTGTGTGGCTGATCGAGTCCAATGAGCCGGACGAAGCGGTGACCATGGTTGTTACACTGTCGGACTTTTTCCGTGAAATCCTCAGCAAAGGGAAGGAATTTATTTCCATTAAGGAAGAAGAAAAACACATCAGTAGTTACCTCCAGATTCAGGAGATGCGTTATCGGGATATTCTGGAATATGACATTCAGCTGGATCAGGTGATTTATAAATATCAGATTCTGAAACTGACCCTTCAGCCAGTGGTGGAGAATGCACTTTACCATGGAATCAAATATAAACGTGCCAAAGGCTGTATTCACATTCACGGGGAAAAAGAGGGCGATATTATCCGTCTGACTGTCCGGGATGATGGTGTGGGCATGGATGAGGAAGAGCTTGAACAGCTTCGCCAGCAGATCGAGAAGCCCTGCCAGGAGACGGAGAAGGGCTTTGGTCTGGCAAATGTAAATGAGCGTATCCACATGTATTTCGGACCGGAGTATGGAATGAAGATCCAGTCACAGAAGGGCAAGGGAACTACAGTGGAGATTGTGATCCCGGCTATTCTGGAAGCTCCGGTGGAGAAAACAGGGAATGATACAGCAAAAGCGGTTGATGTCAGCAACAGCGTGAATTCTGACGCAAATAAAAAAATAGAAAATAATCCGAAACAGCAGAATGACAATAAGATAATTGAGGGTGGACAGCCACAGCAGGAGGAGACAGGCGTATGAGACAGTTTATAAGAAAAAATATCTGGGCTGTGGCGCCGGTTGTGCTTGTGCTTATGGCACTGGCCCTTCTGGGAAGCCCTTTGAGCAGTAAAGTGCAGGAAACTCCTGCGGAGGACGATAATCTGATCGTAGTAGGTGTTGCCCAGGTGGGAAGCGAATCTGTATGGCGAAGTGCCCACACGCAGTCCATTCAGGACGCTTTCACCAGGGCAAACGGCTACATGCTGATTTTTGACAATGCCAGACAGAAGCAGGCCAATCAGATCAAGGCCATCCGAAGCTTTATTTCCCAGCAGGTGGATTATATCGTACTTTCTCCTATTGAGGAATCTGGCTGGGACACTGTGCTTCAGGAGGCGAAGGATGCCGGGATTCCGGTAATTCTCATAGATCGTAAGGTTTCTGTGGATGATGACTCCCTCTATGCTTCCTGGGTTGGTTCCGATTTTGTCCGCGAAGGACAGGATGCCGGTTACTGGCTTGAGGATTACATGAAAAAGCAGGGCAGGGAAGATGACGAAGTTAACATTGTAGTGCTGAAAGGAACCAAAGGCGCCTCCGCCACCATCGGCAGAACCCGTGGGTTCAATGAAGTGGCAAAGGTGCAGCGCAATTGGAACATTTTGCAGCAGGTAGACGGAGAATTTACCACAGCAAAAGGAAAAGAAGAGATGGCAAGGCTTCTGGATCAGTATGAGGACATAGATGTGGTGGTTTCACAGAACGATGACATGACTTTTGGTGCTCTTGAAGCCATCAGAGAAGCAGGAAAAACTGCAGGAGTGAACGGCGATATTACGGTAATTTCCTTTGATGCGGTGGATGCGGGCGTGGAGCTGGTGAGAAATGGGGAGATCAACATTGATGTCCAGTGTAATCCTGACCAGGGAAAATACGTGGAGCAGATCATTCAGGATATGGAAGCTGGCAAAGAAATAGAGAAAGCATATTATGTTCCGGAGCGGGTGTATACCCAGGAGAACGTTGGGGAGGAAGAAAATGTTACGGAAGGTATTTCTGGTTGAAGATGAGACGGTGATCCGCGAAGGGCTCAGGGACAGGATTCCCTGGGATCAGTTCGGATACCGTTTTGTAGGAGAAGCAGCAGACGGGGAAATGGCTTTGCCCCTGATCCGTAAGACGAAGCCGGATGTATTGATCACGGATATTAAAATGCCTTTTATGGATGGGCTTTCCTTAAGTAAAATTGTGAGCAAAGAATTTCCGCGGATGAAGATTATTATTATCAGTGGTTATGATGATTTTGAATATGCGAGACAGGCAATTGAAGTTGGTGTTGACCAGTATCTTCTGAAGCCGGTTACCAGAATGAAGCTGAAAAATGTACTTCTTGAACTGAAAGATAAGATCGAGCAGGATCAGGAGCAGGAGGACTACCGCACCCAGTTCCAGAATGAGATCCAGGAGTATGAGCAGTTTTCCAGACGGCGTTTTATGGAGAAAATTCTGGAGGGCGAGCTGTCGGTTAAGGAGATTTATGATGAGGCAGAGCGTCAGTCCATAGAAATTACGGCAGCAGGATATAATCTGCTTTTCCTGTATTTACAGGAGAAAAATAAGGACAAGATGGCAGGTTTTCTTCGGAAACAGGATGAAGTGCTTCATTATTTTCTCCGCTATCCCCAGTATCTGCTTTTCCGCTGGAATGTAAACAGTTATGGAGTTCTGGTAAAGGGGGAATTGTCCCGGCTTCCAGAGCTGACAGATAATTGCGTGGAGTATGTGAAACGGGCCTGCGAAGGGGAAGAGCAGATGGACTGGTATGTGGCGGTAGGAAAACCAGTGGAGAGATTGAGCCTGCTTTCCCAGTGTTATCAGAGCGTGAATCATTATTTTGCATATCGTTTTATGGTGCCGGGGCTTCATGTGCTTACAGAAGAAACTTTGGAAAGTTATGTAAACTCGCAGGGGGAGAACCGGCTGGCAGCAGTGGATTCTTCACAGCTGAATCCTGAGATCATCAAGGATTTTCTCACAAAAGGAAGCAGTAGTGAGATCCAGGAGTTCGTTCAGGGATATCTGGGTGGAATGAGTAAGGCATTGGAGTCCAGAATGTTCCGGGATTATGTGGTGCTTCATATTCGGTTTACAACTATTATGTATCTGGAATCCATTGGTGTGGAAAAAGAGGGTTATACAGAACGGATTGAGGGAAAATATCAGGATACCAGCATCAAGGCATCACAGGTGGCAGGGTATTGTGTGGACATTCTTCAGAGTGCCATTGATATCAGGGATGAGAAGAATGAGTCTCAGGGCAACAGCGCCATGAGGAAAGTGCTGGATTATATTGATGAGAATTACTATAAAGAGACCATTTCCCTGAATGAAGTAGCGGATGCGGTAAATATGAGTGCCAACTATTTAAGCGCAATTTTCAGCCAGAATATGCAGAAGACGTTTGTAGAGTATATTACCTGCAAACGTGTTGACAGAGCGAAAAAACTCCTGCGCGAGACGGACAAGTCGTCCGGAGAGATCGCACAGGAGGTGGGATATAAGGATCCCCATTATTTCAGTTATGTGTTTAAGAAAAAATCCGGGTGCAGCCCAAGGGAATATCGGAGTAAGGGGACTGCATGATATTCAAAATTAATTATGCGATTTCGGCAGTGATAACTGCCATGGGACTTCCTGCGAAGAGACAGGGAGTCCTTTTAATTTGTTTATGCTCATTTGGGCGGCCAGAGTACCAGGCTGGTGTGTCTGGTGTGTCAGTGTTGTGGCGCGGAGCAGACCAGATGTGGTAAGGTAGCTGGTATTGAAGGCGGCTAGTGCTATTGTGGTTTCGAAACTATGGTCGGCGGAAGTAGTCTTGAATCCAGTGCTTTGAAGAGAGGATGAAAGGGAAGCATGAGTTGCTATCTTTTTCTCCTGTCCAAGCGACAGCTCTTCCCATAACAGCCATGCAATAAAGTCATCCTCACAAATAAACGCAGTGCAGTCGGGGGTGATCCGTTCTAGAAATTTTTTCAGGAAGCTGATATCCTGGCTCTGACGGAAATCATCCAGTTCCTGTGTGGTGTACCAGCAGATGTTGCGGTCTGGTACAGTCAGCCCCTGATTTTGCATAGCATCCAGAAATCCCTGGTAGCGTTCAAGTCCCCGCTGATCGTCCATCTGGAAAATACCGGCGATAGAAGAGTGGCCTTTTTCCACAAGACTTTGCACCAGAAGACCAGCCCCATATAGATTATCTTCATAGATTACTGGAATCTGAGACAACTGGGGATAAGCACATCCCAGGAACAAAATGGAAGTTCCCCTTTGTATCAGCCTTTGATAAAGCTCTGTATTAGGTGATGGTAAGGCGCTTTTTACAGGCTCCACAATAAGTGCTCGCAGCGGACTTTTCAAAAGAAACTGAAGGATTTGCCGTTCCTGGTCCACATGATTGTGAGTGGGGTAAACCTTGCAGGAAAATCCCTCCGCAGCCAGCGCCACACGAATATCATTTATCAGTGCAGGATATTCATATTGCTGTTCATCGGGAATCAGAATTCCAACTATATTCCGGTCTTCCAGGCTGGAAAGTCCGGTAATGTAAGCTCCGCTCCCTTTAATGCGGCGGATTTCCCGCTCATCTTCAAGAACCGCCAGCGCAGCCCGGACCGTTTGTCGGCTGACACGGTATCTGACAGCCAGCTCCTGTTCGGTGGGAAGCTTGTTGCTTCCCTTTTGAATAGAATCTGAAATGATTTCTCTTAGCTGTTCAACCAGCCATTTATATTTGATCGCCATATATTTTAGTTCCTCTTTCTTAGGTTAGAGCGTGTCTGAAAAAGTATTCCCGCAATCTGTCGCGCCACTCTGTTTTTTTTATTTTGCTGGGATAGTTATTTCATAAAATTTTCACATGAATTATTTATGATTTCCCAATAAATCTTCTGCTTTTTCACTTCTAAAACCCAAAATATTATACCTTTTTTCAAATGATCAAACCTTTTTTTTCCAGCTTAGACAGTTTGCCAAATCGAAAAACATAGAAAAAGGTGTAATATTTTTCACAAAATCATAAGAAAACAAACTTTCTAAATGAGAAATCATAAAATATCACCCCTTTTCCTGCTTGAAATTCATTATAATATAAATTTGTCTGTATTTCACTATGAAAACCAACAAATTTGTATTGTTTGAACTGACGAAACAACCAAAAGGCGGGAAAACAATATTGAAATTTATGTTGATTTTCGCTAAATTATAGACATCAAGAAGAACACGGATTCAAAGAACGGACGGAAAGCTAAGACAGCAAACGGATCAGTGTTGAACGAGAAACCAATGGCAGGCGCGACCTGCAAAAGTATTTTTCTAAAAGAAAGAGAGGAACAATCACATGAAAAAGAAATTAGCAGTTATGGCACTCGCAGCAGCAACACTCAGCATGATGGCTATGCCGGTTTACGCTGACGATCTGGTAACAGTTGGATACGCACAGGTTGGACATGAATCAGACTGGCGTACAGCAAACACCCAGAACTATCAGGACGTTTTCTCAGAAGAGAACGGATACAGCCTTGATCTTGTAGACTGCGACAATGACAATGCTGCACAGCTTGAAGCAGTTCGTACATTCATTAGTAAAGATATGGATTACATCGTAATCGCTCCGATCCAGTCCGCTGGCTGGGACACCGTTCTTCAGGAAGCACAGGATGCAGGAATCCCTGTAATCATCGCAGACCGTGAGATCGAAGCAAGCGACGACTTATATGATGCATGGGTTGGAACAAACACAACAAACGAAGGTATCACAGCTGGTAACTGGTTAGCTGAGTATCTTGGCGATAAAGATGCTAACATTCTTGTAATCGAAGGTTCCGTAGGAGCTTCCGCAGCACTTGGACGTACAGAAGGATTCAATCAGGTAGCTGGCGAGCATGACAACTGGAAGATCCTTGATTCTCAGTCCGGTGACTTTACACAGGCTGGTGGCCAGGAAGTTATGGAGTCTTTCATCAAATCCTACGAGGGACAGTTCAATGTAGTTGTCTGCCAGAACGATAACGAAGCATACGGCGCAATGGATGCAATGGATGCAGCAGGTATCACCTACGGTGTTGACGGCGATGTAACTCTTATTTCCTTCGATGCAACACACGATGGACTTCAGTACACATTAGACGGAAAGATCAACTGCAACGTTGAGTGTAACCCGATCCAGGCTGAGGTTGTTAAGGGCGTAATCGAAAAAATGCAGGCAGGCGAAGAATTTGAGAAGACAACACTTGTTGAGGATCAGGCATTCGTAGCACCTGGAATCGAGAGCGAATATGCAACAACTATGACTGATGAAGTTCTGGCTGGACGTGCTTATTAATCAGAAAAATCAATCGGAGAGTGTGAAAACAGCAGAGCTGTGAAACAATCCGTAAACATCGAAATTGGTTATCAGCAAGCAGCTGAAAAACGATAAAGATGAACAAATAGGGGAGGAAAGTCCCAATGCGGATTTTCTTCCCCTTAATTTTCGCGAGCAACGAGGAGAATGAAAAATGAAGTTGATAACGGGAAGGGAGGAATCGCGTTGGAGGCAGGAGTAGTATTGAAAATGCAGGGAATCTGCATGACATTCCCAGGTGTAAAAGCACTGGAAGGCGTGGATCTGACATTGAAAAAAGGTGAAATCCGCGCGCTGATGGGAGAGAATGGCGCGGGTAAATCCACATTGATCAAGTGCCTGACCGGCGTAAATAAATTTGAGGCTGGAGAGATTTATCTGGAAGGATTTGATCATCCCATCGTAAATAAAGATACCATGGACGCCCAGAAGAAGGGCATTTCTACTGTATATCAGGAAGTAAACCTCTGTCCAAACCTTTCGGTGGCAGAGAATCTTTACATAGGCCGCGAGCCGCTGACAAAGCTTGGAACGGTCAACCGAAAGGCAATGAACCGTCAGGCAGCTGCCCTTATGAAACAGCTGGAGCTTGACGTTGATGTAACACGTAATCTTGAAGAATATTCACTGGCATTGCAGCAGATGATCGCAATTGCCCGTGCTGTAGATATGGACTGTAAGGTGCTCATTCTGGATGAGCCCACATCTTCACTGGATGATCGTGAAGTAGAAAAGCTTTTTACCATGATGCGCAGACTGAAGGAGAAAGGTGTAGGAATCATATTTGTTACCCATTTCCTGGAACAGGTTTATGCAGTATGTGACGGAATTACCGTTCTTCGAAATGGTCAGCTGGTTGGCGAGTATGAGATTGCAGATCTTCCGAGAGTGAAGCTGGTAGCAGCTATGATGGGAAAAGATTTCGACGATCTTGCTTCCATTAAACCGGAGACCACAGGAGATAAGAGAAAAGAACCGATGGTAATCGAAGCCCGTGGCTTAAGCCATGCAGGAACCATCAAACCATTTGACCTTGATATCCACAAAGGAGAGGTTATCGGTCTTACCGGACTTCTTGGAAGCGGACGAAGCGAACTGGCACGTACTATTTACGGTGCTGACCGCGCCCAGACTGGTACTTTGAAAGTAAAAGGCAAGGAAGTTAAGGTGAAAAATCCTATTGATGCCATGCATCTTGGAATGGGACTTCTTCCTGATGACCGTAAAGCGGAGGGAATTGTTGCAGATTTGTCCGTAAGAGAAAATATCATCCTTGCAATTCAGGCAAAACAGGGAGTTCTGAAAAAGATCCCTATGGCAAAACAGTGTGAGATTGCAGACAAGTATATTGATCTTCTCCAGATCAAATGTGCAAGCCGCGAGACTTTGATCAAACAACTTTCCGGTGGAAACCAGCAGAAGGTTATCCTTGCAAGATGGCTTGCAACAAACCCGGATTTCCTGATTCTGGACGAGCCTACTCGAGGCATCGATATCGGTACCAAGACAGAGATCCAGAAGCTGGTTCTGAAGCTTGCAGATGAAGGAAAGAGTCTGATCTTCATTTCCTCTGAGATTGAGGAAATGCTCCGTACCTGTAACCGTATGGCAGTTCTCCGTGACGGTCAGAAGGTTGGAGAGATTGATGAGGCAGATATGAACCAGATGAACGTAATGAAAGCAATCGCAGGAGGTGAGCAGTAATGGGTAATTTCAAAAAACTGGCGCAGAAACGTCTGTTCCTTCCGGTTTTCAGTATGATCCTGGTCATGCTGATCAACGTAGTATATGATATTGCAACAGGAAGCGCACCGCTTTCCTTCTTTATGATTTCCATTAAGAATGGTGTACTTTACGGACGTCTGATCGACATCCTGAACCGTGGAAGTGAAATCGCCATACTGGCAATCGGTATGACACTCGTTGTATCTGCTTCCGGCGGTACTGATATTTCCGTTGGTTCCGTAATGAGTCTTTACGCAGGTGTCTGCTGTATGATCCTTGCAGGATACGGAAATGTAAATGTGCAGGAATATGCGCATCCGCTGCTGGTTGGCATTGGAGCCGGACTTCTTGTCACTTTGATCTGTGGCGTTTTTAATGGATTTCTGGTTGCCTATATGAATATTCAGCCTATGGTCGCCACTCTGATCCTATGGTCGGCAGGCCGAGCAGTAGGACTTCTTCTTTGCAACAGCCAGATCGTTTATGTTCGAGTTCCTTCTTTCCAGAAGCTTGGCGCTTACTGCGGAATCATTCCTACACCGATCATTGTGGCTGCTGTGTGTGTAGCAATTGCTTCTATTGTACTTCGCTACACAGCACTTGGAACTTACATCCAGAGTGTTGGTATTAACAAAAAAGCTTCCCGTATCGCAGGCTTTAATTCCGCAAAGATCATCCTTATGTGCTATGCAATCTGCGGTCTTTGTGCAGGTCTTGCAGGTATGGTTGCAACCTCCAGAATCTATTCAGCAGATACCAATAACATCGGTCTGAACATGGAGCTGGATGCAATTCTTTCTGTAGCACTTGGCGGCAACAGCCTTGGCGGCGGTAAGTTTTCCCTGGCAGGTTCCATCATTGGAGCGTACACCATCCAGGCGATTACCACAACTCTGTATGCACTTGGTGTTTCTTCTGCACAGGCACCGGTATTTAAGGCAATCGTAGTTATTATCATCGTAGTAATTCAGGCTGAGCCAGCCAAAGCCTTCTTTAAGAAGCTGACAAAGAAATCCGGAAAGGAGGCAGCTCGGGCATGAAAAAGAAAAAAATAAACAGCAATAACCTGTTGCTGCTGATCACCATTGTATTATTCTTTGTAATGTATGCTGCAGGATGTATCGTATATGCGGACAAAGGCTTTACCCGTTTCCAGACATTCCTCAACATCCTGATCAACAATGCAGGCCTGATCTGCATTACAGCTGGTATGACTTGCGTCATGCTTACTGGCGGTATTGACATTTCCGTAGGTTCACTGGTTGCTATGGACTGTATGATCCTGGCAGTGGGAATTGAGCAGTGGGGATGGTCCAGCCCGGTACTTATGCTTCTGATTCTTGCAATTGGCATTATATTTGGTATTGTTCAGGGCTTCTGTATTTCCTACCTGGAAATCCAGCCTTTCATCGTTACTATGGCAGGAATGTTCTTTGCCAGAGGTATGACAGCTGTGATCTGTAAAGAGCAGGTAAGTATTGTTTCTGACAAGATTTTTACCACTCTTTCCAGCTTTAAGATTTCCCTTCCCTTTGGAGGGTATCTGAACAAAAAGGGAATCATGCAGTTTCCATACCTTCGTGTAACTGTTGTAGTTGCATTGATCGTAGTTATTGCTATTTATCTGATGCTGAAATACACACGCTTCGGCCGCAGTATTTACGCAGTAGGTGGCAATCAGCAGTCTGCAACCCTGATGGGACTTGATGTTAAGAAAACACAGATGAAGGCATATATTCTTTCCAGTTTCCTTACTTCCATCGGCGGAATCTGCTACTGCCTGAATACCATGGCAGGTACCACCACCCAGGCAACCGGCCTTGAAATGGACGCTATTTCCTCCGCAGTCATCGGTGGTACACTTCTTACCGGTGGTGTAGGAAATGTACTTGGTTCCTTGTTTGGTGTATTGATCAATGGTACGATTTCTACTTTGGTTAAAACCAATGGAAAACTGATCAGCTCCTGGTCCAACATTGTAACAGCAATCCTGCTGTGCTTCTTCATTGTACTTCAGAGTGTATTTGCACTGGTAAAGGAGCGGAAGAGCAAATAAAAATTGAATAAAGACTGAAATGAGACAGGCGGGTACATGATTGAAATGTGTATCTGTCTGTTTTATTTTGGGCATAATGGAAGAAAGGGTAACATACAAATTAGTTAATTGCAATTTTATTCTTCCTGTCCCAATTTCACAAAAATCGGTTCATGTTTCATAGCCGGAATAATTTTTTCCATCATATCTTTCATATTAATTTTCAGGCTGGAGGTGTTAATACAAGGGTGACAGCCGATGTAAGGTTCCTTCAGGAGGTCTTCATCAATAAGCAGCTGCACATGATTTTCCTTATCGTTCATAAGTCCAAGTATACTGACAGAACCAGGTGTAATATCAAGGAATTTCTCCATATAAGTTTCATTGCCGAAGGAAAGTCTGGCAACGCCAAGCTGGGAAGATACTTCCTTTGTCTTAAACTTCTTGTCGCCTGGCAGGAGCAGCAGATAGAAGTTCGTTTCCTGGCGGTTGCAGAGAAACAGGTTTTTGCAGATTACTGCATCAAGCACTTTATCCACATCTTTACAAGCTTCAATGGTCATCAGAGTTTCATGGTCAATCCTCTGATAAGGCACCTGAAGTGCATCAAGAAAATCATAAGTACGTATCTCTTTTTCAAGTCTGCCCGTGGTATCTGCGGGACGTCCGTTTTCAAGCTTTAATTCCATGGTGTTCTCCTTATGTATTCCCCCACAGGGTCTTTTTTGTCAAATATCTGGGGAATATTGTAGCATTGAGAGTTTTTCTTGTAAAGTGGAGGATGTTCTCCCACAAATTGTGATACACATCTTTTAGAAAATATTTTTCAAATACATTCCAGAATAGTGATGAATATTTCAGAAAATATATGCATATATAAGTTCGGAGGCGGATATCTGCTTTTTTCCATAGCGCTCCTGTTGACAAAAAATCAAAAAGGATTTATAAAATCCTTAGAGCCTGCAGATTGCAGGAATGATTTTTCAAACACGCTCTAGAATCTGTGCGGACCTCATGGATTGCATGATGCCGTACTGCATAATAAAATCATCAGGAGGAGCACATCTGAATGAACAATATCACAAAAAATGCACTGGAAGAGTCTCTGAAGAAATTTCTCCTTCAGAAGCCTCTGGACAAGATCACCATCAGCGACCTGACTACAGACTGCGGAATCAGCCGAATGGCTTTTTACTATCATTTTAAAGACATTTATGACCTGGTAGAATGGTCCTGTATTGAGGACGCTTCTCGGGCTTTGCAGGGAAAAAAGACCTACGACACCTGGCAGGAAGGGCTTCAGCAGATTTTTGAGGCTGTTTTGGAAAATAAACCATTTATTTTGAATGTGTATCGCTCTGTGAAACGAGAGCAGGTGGAAAATTATCTGTACAGCCTGACCTATCAGCTGATCGAAGGAGTGGTGGAAGAGCAGAGCGAGAACCTGATGGTTACAGAGGAACAGAAGAAATTTATTGCGGATTTTTACAAATATAGTTTCGTAGGTGTTATGCTTGACTGGATCAAGAGAGGAATGAAGGAAGCCCCGGAAGAAATCGCGAATATGGTCTGCGTGACCATGCATGGAAATGTTGGGAATTCCCTGCGGAATATGGAGAAGGAAGGCAATAAAGATTAAGTTTGTCCGAAAAATAAGGGATAACTATGGCATAGCTGCTTTAATCTTGAAAGAGCGGGACATAAAGTTTTCGAAATCAACTTTACAAAGTAAGGCGGATGATAAGTTTTTTGTCATCCGTCTTGTTTTGTAAATTGAGGAAAATTATTTTTTGACGTAGAATACACTCAGAAACAGGAAATACTAAATAAAAGGCAGCAGAATTTCGAATCAGCCAAATAAAAGCTTTTTATCTGAAAGCCAGGAAACAAATCTGAGAAAGTTTAGAAGCTGATTCGAAAAGTTAAAACAAGAATAAACACAGATAGCCGGAAATAATGTAACGGCAAATTTCAGAAAGGTGGTAATTTTTATGTCAAAGAAAAAACATTCCGTATTAGGCATGGCAGCACTTGCCGCAGCAGGTGCAGGAGCAGCAGTTCTGGCAAACAAGAGCCGCGAGGAGAAACAGATCACAGAAGCACACGTAGACCCGAATTACCGCAATACAGAGCGTGGCAAAAATGAGAAAAACAGCAAGGGCATTTATTATACAAACGGTAACTACGAAGCATTTGCCCGCCCGGAGAAACCGGAAGGTGTAGATGACAAGCATGCATATCTGGTAGGAAGCGGACTTGCTTCTCTGGCAGCAGCTTGCTTCCTTGTAAGAGACGCACAGATGCCTGGCGACCACATTCACATTCTGGAATCGATGGACATTGCAGGCGGTGCATGCGACGGTATTTTTGATCCGATGAGAGGATACGTTATGCGAGGCGGCCGTGAGATGGAAAACCATTTCGAGTGCCTCTGGGATCTTTTCCACAGCATTCCATCTCTGGAAAAACCAGGTGCCTCCGTTCTGGACGAGTACTACTGGCTGAACAAACATGATCCGAACTATTCTCTTTGCCGTGCTACTGTAAATCAGGGCAAGGACGCTCACACAGATGGTAAATTCAACCTGAGCCAGAAGGGCTGCATGGAGATCATGAAGCTGTTCTTCACAAAGGACGAGGATCTTTACGACAAGACCATCGAGGATGTATTCGATGATGAGGTTCTGAATTCCACATTCTGGTTATACTGGAGAACCATGTTTGCATTCGAAAACTGGCACAGCGCACTGGAGATGAAGCTTTATATCCAGCGTTTTATCCATCATATCGGCGGACTTCCGGATTTCAGTGCTCTGAAATTCACCAAATACAATCAGTATGAGTCCCTGATCCTTCCAATGAAGAAATATCTGGAGGATGCAGGCGTTGACTTCCAGTTCAACACAGAGGTTACCAATGTAATCTTTGATATCCATGATGGCAAAAAAGTGGCAACTGCCATTGAGTGCAAGGTAAAGGGTGTTGAGAAGGGAATCCTTCTTACTGAGAATGACTACGTATTTGTTACCAACGGAAGCTGTACAGAGGGAACTATCTACGGTGACCAGAACCACGCTCCAAATGGAGATGCTGAGGTTCGTACAAGCGGCTGCTGGAGCCTTTGGAAAAATATTGCAAAACAGGATCCGTCTTTCGGACATCCGGAGAAATTCTGTTCTGATATTGCAAAGACTAACTGGGAATCTGCAACTGTTACCACACTGGATGACAAGATTATTCCTTATATTACCGACATCTGCAAGCGAGATCCAAAGAGCGGCAATGTTGTTACCGGCGGTATCGTAAGCTGCCAGGATTCCAGCTGGCTGTTAAGCTGGACCATCAACCGTCAGGGTCAGTTCAAGGATCAGGACAAAGATAAGGTTTGTGTCTGGGTATATGGTCTTTTCACAGATGTACCTGGCGATTATGTAAAGAAACCGATGAAAGAATGTACCGGTAAAGAAATTACCGAAGAGTGGCTGTACCATATGGGCGTACCAACGGATCAGATCGAGGATCTGGCTGAAAACAGCGCAGTCTGTGTACCGACCATGATGCCTTACATCACTGCATTCTTCATGCCAAGAGCAAAAGGCGACAGACCGGACGTTATCCCGGATGGCTGCGTGAACTTTGCATTCCTTGGACAGTTTGCTGAGACTCCAAGAGACACCATCTTCACCACAGAATATTCTGTTCGTACCGCAATGGAAGCTGTATACGGACTTATGGGCGTAGACCGTGGTGTTCCGGAAGTATGGGGCAGCGTTTACGATGTAAGAGAACTCCTTGATGCCAGCGTAAAACTTATGGATGGCAGATCCCCACTTGAAATCGAGCTTCCTGGACCGCTGAATCTGGTGAAAAAACCTTTGCTGAAAGCAATTAAGGGAACCTTAGTGGAGAAGGTACTGAGAGACCATGATGTGATTAAGGATTATATGCTGGAGAAATAAGCGGTTGTAAAAATTTTATATGCTGAAACGAGCGAAGAGTCGGAGTGATCCGGCTCTTTGTTTTGTACTACAACAACAAATGAAATTGAAAAACTGTTTAATGGCGAAAAAGCGGAATCTTGCAAGGCTATTAACAGTGTGATAAACTAAAGCGTGTCTGAAAAAGGCTTTCTGCAAAATAAGATATAATATTGCGGTTTCTGGACAAGAAGCTGTTTGGTACAAGAGGAGAAAATCGTATGCAGTATATTGAATTTGGAAAAGATAAAGATAAGGTATCTGAAATTGTTATGGGATTGATGAGGATTTCAGAGATGTCCACTGGTGAGGTCTTGGATTTGATTGAGACTGGTCTTGAAGAGGGGATTAATTTTCTGGATCTTGCAGACATTTATGGTGGCGGAAAATCAGAAGAAGTGATAGGAAAAGTGTTTACAGAGAATCCTTCTTTGCGTACTAAATTTTTCGTTCAGTCAAAATGCGGAATCCGTTGTGATCCGGATTTTACCTATTTCGATTTTTCCAGAGATTATATTTTGGAGGCTGTAGATGGAATTCTGTCCAGACTTCATACAGATCATCTGGATAGCCTGCTTCTTCACAGACCAGATGCGCTTATGGAACCAGATGAAATTGCAGAGGCTTTTGACCGCCTTTATAAAGCTGGAAAAGTACGGAATTTTGGGGTTAGCAACATGACGCCTATGATGATGGAAATGCTAAACAGGGAAATACAGTTCCCAATTTGTGCAAACCAGATTCAGCTTAGCTGTGCCGTTACCCAGGTTTTTGACGCTGGTTTTCACATGGATATGCAGTGTGATAAGGGAATCATGAGGGATGGCGGTGGAGTACTGGAATACTGCCGTATGAAAAAGATCCCGGTTCAGGCGTGGTCTTCCCTTCAGTATGGATATTTTCAGGGAACTTTTCTTGAATCTGATAATTATCGGGAATTGAACACTGTGCTCAACAGAATTGCTTCTGAAAAGGTGGTCACTCCTATGGCTGTTGCTCTTGCCTGGATTCTTAGCTATCCTGGAGCAACTCAGGCTGTAATCGGCACTACAAAATCGATTCGTGTCCGTGAAGCAGCAAAAGCAACGGAAGTTAGGTTGAGCAAAAAAGAGTGGTACGAGATATATCTGGCTGCTGGAAATGATTTGCCCTGATGAAGTAAGTCAAGTGGATATTCCAGGTTCCGCTTCGCTACTTGCTCATATAATAATTGAAATCAATCAAAAAAGGGAGATGCGAAAAAACTCAATCGAGTTTTTTCACATCCCCTTTGTTTCAAAAGAAATGAATTAAAAAGGAGCAGAATATGAGAAAACCACAAAATTTTCAATGGAAAGAAATGACCATGGGAACCTGTTATTATCCGGAGCATTGGAGTAGAGAACTGTGGCAGGATGATTTACAGAGAATGAAGGCGGCAGGGATTACTGTGATCCGCGTGGCAGAGTTTGCCTGGAACAAAGTGGAGCCGGAGGAGAATGTTTTTGTATTTGATTTCTGGGATGAATTTCTGAAATTATGTAAACTGGAAGAAATGCAGGTGATTTTTGGAACACCTACAGCTACACCGCCGGCATGGCTTACGGAAAAATACCCGGAAGTTTTAAATTGCCGTCAAGATGGAGTTCCATATCGTCATGGAGCCAGAAGACATTATAATTACAATTCACCAAAATATAGAGAATTATCTGCAAGGATCGTAGAAAAGCTGGCGCAGCATTACGGCAAACATCCGGCGATTGTGGGGTGGCAGATTGACAATGAGCTGAATTGTGAGGTGGATGAATTTTATTCAGAGGCAGATTCAGTTGCCTTTCGTAATTTTGTGAAAGAAAAGTATAAAACTCTGGATAACCTCAACGAAGCATGGGGAACTGTTTTCTGGAATCAGACCTATACAGACTGGGAGCAGATTTATGTTCCGCGACCGGTGTTAAATAATGGTTGCAATCCACATCTCAGGCTGGATTATTACCGCTTTATTTCAGAAAGTACAATTTCTTTCTGTAAAATGCAGGCAGAAATAATCTCGAAATATAAGAAAGACGGAGACTATATCACCACAAATGGTATGTTCTGGAATCTGGATAATCACAAGATGGCAGAGGAATGCCTGGATGTTTATACATATGATTCCTATCCAAGTTTTGCATTTGGGTTGAACAGAGATCCGAAGACCGCGAAAGACCTAAATGACCGTCATTGGAGTAAAAATCTAACGGAAGTACGTTCCATATGTCCTCATTTTGGTATTATGGAACAGCAGTCTGGGGCAGGTGGATGGACTACAAGAATGGAAGGTCCGGCACCAAGACCTGGTCAGCTTACACTTTGGGCAATGCAGAGTGTAGCCCATGGCGCAGATTATATTTCTTTTTTCAGGTGGAGAACCTGTACTTTTAGTACAGAAATGTACTGGCATGGAATTTTGGATTATGACAATCGTGATAACCGTAAGCTGGCAGAGGTAAAAGACTTTTATAATAAATTAAAGTGTCTGGATGAAGTTTGCGGAGCGGATTACACCGCTGCATTTGGAGTATTAAAAGACTACGACAATATGTGGGATACCAATGTGGATGCATGGCATAGAAGGGTGGAAGCGCAGAGCTCAGAAGAAATCTTCATTGCTTCTGAAATTTATCACACCCCATATAATACGTTATATCTGAACGAGGATACAGATATAAAGGAATTGCAGAAATATCCGGTGCTCATCTATGCACATCCTGTTATTATGACGGGAAAAAGAGCTGCTTTACTTAAAGAATATGTAGCAAATGGCGGAATCCTGATCATAGGCTGCCGTTCCGGATATAAGCAGGAAAATGGCAAATGTGTTATGCTTCCGCAGCCCGGACTTTTGCAGAAAATTACTGGTTCAGATGTGAGAGATTTTACATTCACAAGTCCAGCAGAGCCGTCTGTCACCGCCAACTGGGACGGTCAGACGATTGACATGCCAATATTTAACGACATTATGGAGCCTGTAGAGGAGGGAGAAACTCTGGCTTTCTATGACAATAGCTATTACGCAGGAAAACCAGCCGTAATCAGAAAAAATACAGGAAAGGGCTATGCAATTCATTTTGGCAGTACTTTTTCCAGAGAAAGCATGAAGGTGCTGTTAGAATACACAGGAATTCTGGAACCATTCCAGGCTATGCTTGAAGCTCCACAGGAGGTGGAAGTCATTCAGCGTGTGAAAGGAAATAAGAAATACTTCTTTGTCCTGAACTATATGGGTTCAGAACAAAAAATTGTGCTGAAAAAGCAGATGCGGTCCTTATATGATAATGTAATTGCAAATGGTGAAATCTGCATGAAACCGTATGAGACAATAGTTTATGAAGTTTTGGAATGAAACAGGAAAATGTTTTTGAAAATATGAAATTAAATAAATCAGAAATAGTTAAACGAAGAGTCGGAGAAATCCGGCTCTTTGTTGTTTATAAGGTAGTGAGCCAAATTCATAGAACGCGTTTGATTTCAGTTTTTAAACGCGCCATGGTTAGGGATTAGGTTATGAATAAAACAGGTTAATTCAACAGAAAAACAAGTCATATCCAATAATTGTCTTGCATACCTATTATTTAATCCAGTATAATGATTATATCAAAAATATTACAGGAGGGGGGTATGCAGATGAGGACACAATCGAAGAAACATAAGATAATCCGTACGGTTTTACTGGTGATTCTTTTGCTTCTGATAGTGGCTGCGGGTGGTTTTATTTCAGTGTATGAGGGGCGTTTTCAAACCATAAGCAGTATACAGAAAGTGACAGATTACGACGAGTATAATCTGTATCGCATGGATGTGAAATATGATTATGATCTGGATCGACTGATCGAATACGGCATAACAGATAACCAGAGCTTTGTTGATGCCATTGTGAAAGAGGCACTTCCTATCTTGCCAGTACATATTAAAGCACCGGATTTTGGCTGCAGTGCTTTTACCCTGCAGGAAGCAGACGGAAATGTGCTGATGGGCAGAAACTATGATTTCAAACGGTATACTTCCGCAATGCTGGTTTACTGTGAACCGAAGGGTGGTTACAAATCCGTGGCTTTCGCAGCATTGGATAATATCTCTGCAAATATTCCGGATGTGAGTATGAAGAAAAAGCTTGCCACATTAACAGCACCATTTATCTGCCTGGATGGCATGAATGAAAAAGGGGTATCTATTGCAGTCCTTACTTTGGACAGCGAACCGGTTCACCAGAATACAGGCAAGCCGGTGATCGGAACTACGCTTGTGATCCGTTTGATTCTGGACCGTGCGGCAACTACAGAAGAAGCCGTAGAGCTTCTGAATCAGTATGACATGTTTGCTACAAGCGGCAGAGATTATCATTTTTATATCACAGATGCTTCCGGTGATGGCAGAGTAGTGGAGTATGACTGTGAAAGTGAAACCAGAGAATTGGTTGCCACATCAATTCGCTCCATTACGAATTTCTTTGGACTCTATGAGGATAAAGTCCTTCCGAATCAGAAGAATGGCATTTACGGTCACGGAAAAGAGCGGTATGACAAAATGGAAGCTATTTTTGACTATGAGGAAGTTTACAACAGTGATGTTGCATGGGAGGCTTTGAAGGCCGCATCACAGGAGCCGTCAGAGGAGGAAGTTACCAGTAATACCCAGTGGTCTATTGTTTATGATGATACCAATCTCACCGCAGAGATTGCCCTTCGGAGAAACTGGGATGATGTGATCGGGTATAATCTGAAGGATAACGCGATTACACTAAAATAATAACATAGAGCCTGTTTCAAACATAATCCGGTAGTCTTAAAGGAAGAGAAAGACACGTGAACCAGAAGTTCAATATAAGGTTTTAAATGCCTCGTCAAAGGGAAGCTTCATCATTTCCCCGGCGGGGCATTTTGATTATTTGAAATACTAATCTTGTTACAGTGTTGACTGGAATGTTAGTGAAATTTGTCTATAAATTTGAAACAATATGTCAACTTAGTCTGAAAAATAACGCTTTAACACGTTAATTTTGATTGACTCCATAGTATATGCAGTGTATTATGAATTTATAATTGCTGTTTGCGGAGTGGATAAATGTATGGGGTATGCATAAGAAAAAAGTGTAAAACTCTTCAGGCAAAGCGAATAGTTTTTATAATCCATCTATCTAAAGGGGGAGTCATTTATGACGGGAAAGAGAAAAAGAAAACTGGCAATGCCAGACACCCTGATCATCGTAGCATCCGTTGTACTTCTGGTGGCGATTCTTTCATGGATCATTCCATCCGGAACCTACGATTATCAGGAAATGAACATCAATGGAAGAATTCGAAACGTAGCCATTGATGGAACTTATCACACAATTGATAAATCCGAAGTTACCACAACCGGATTCCTTGGATTTTTCAGTGTACTGTATCGAGGCTGCGTGGAGGCTGCTGATGTAATCTTCATGATCCTCTGCTGCTGCGGAACTTTCGGTGTTGTGGTGAAAACAGGTGCTTTCCATGCAGGAATCGGAACCATTTTAAAGAAACTGAAGGGAAAAGAAATTCTGCTTGTTCCAATCATTATGATGATCTTCGGACTGGGCGGTTCTGTGTTTGGTATGGCAAGTGAATTCTATGGATTTTATCCATTGATCGTAGGTCTGGGAGTTGCTCTTGGATATGATGCAATGTTCGGATTTGCCATTATTGCAGTTGGAGAGTTTGTTGGATTTATGGGAGCGACATTGAATCCATATTCTGTAGGAATTGCCCAGACAATTTCAGGTGTAGAGCTTTATTCCGGAACCGGATACCGTGCGATCTGCTTCGTGATCTTCATGGCAATTTCCATTATCTATGTAATGGTTTACGGGCGGAAAATTAAGAAAAATCCAGGTGCATCCGTTGTATTTGGTGAAAAAAACATTCATGCCTTTGACAGAGATGAGTTAAATGAATACAGCTTTACCTTAAAAGATGGTCTGGTTCTTCTGGATGTTCTTGTAGTGCTGGTTGTTCTTATGCTGGGTCTGATCAAATGGGGATGGGATTTCCCGCAGCTTTGTGGCTTGTTCCTTCTTATGTCTATGATTGCTGCAGCAATCTGTAAGTGGTCTCCGAATAAATGGTGCAGTGAGTTTATTGACAGCGCAAAGACTGCAATGTGGGGATGTATCCTTACTGGTATTGCGAAGGCTATCACAGTTGTTATGCAAGATGCGCAAATTATGGATACTGTTATCTACGGCTTGTCAAATGTGCTGAAAAATGCGCCTCATGCAGTTTCTGCACAGGTAATGCTTGTAGTACAGACTCTGATCAACTTCTTCATACCATCTGCAACAGGCCAGGCTTCTGCAACCATGCCGATCATGGCACAGCTGGCAGATATTATTGGTGTGAGCAGACAGACAGCAGTTCTTGCATTCCAGTTTGGCGATGGACTTTCCAATATTTTCTGGCCGACGGCAGATATCGTTATCATCTGTGGCCTTGGTGGAATTTCCCTGCAGAAATGGTATAAGTGGTTTACACCGCTGTTTCTGATCTTGTTTGTGACACAGGCGATTTTGTTGGGAATTGCAACTGGAATTGGTTTCTAGAGCCTTTTTCAAACACGCTCCGGAACTTCAAGGAAAAGCTTCAAGAACATTAATTGTTTGATAACCAGTGAACTTTAAAAACATAAAGGTAACTGTTCTGAAAAGGTAAGTCTAATGGAAAGAAAAGGAAACTTAATTAAACTTACGGACCTGTCTTCCGATTTCATCATCGACCTGAAATATGCCACGCCGGATAATTTCACTGGCGTGCAGGTGTACCAGTCAGCGGATTGCTGGCTGGATGAGCACACAGCGCAGATCCTGATAAAAGCCAAAGAAATTTTCGAAAAGGATGGTTATCGGGTAAAGATATGGGACGCCTACCGCCCCATCCGTGCCCAGAAGCGTTTTTGGGAAATTATGCCAAACGACGACTTCATCGCCCGTCCGCCCGACATGACGAAGATCAAAAAATTCCGTCCTACACATATGAACGGAATGTGCGTTGACGTCACCTTAACTGACAAAGAGGGCAATGAAATCGAAATGCCATCTCCGTTTGACGCTATGGATGAACGCGCTTCACTGAATTATTCCGGTCATTCCGAAACCGGAAGAAGAAACGGCGAGTATTTGAAACAAGTAATGGAATCCGTAGGCTTCCAGGCATATGAATGTGAATGGTGGCATTTTTATGATGTATCTACGGATCCAGCGCCGTTTTCGGATTATGAAATTTAATTTTTTAAACTACTAACGGGCAGCATAAGTGCGATTATGCTGCCTTTTTCATTACTTTCTAATACTTTCACTGAGCCACCGTGTTCCCGGGCAATAGAGTCAACCAGCGCCAGCCCCAGTCCGGCACCTCCCATGGCCCGGCTGCGGGACTTGTCTACACGGAAAAAAGGATCAAAGATTTTTTTTTGATTTTCAGGTGAAATGCCAATGCCGGTGTCTTTTACCAGGATCATAGCCTGACCGTTTTTCTCCTTCACCGAAACTGTGACAGAGCCATTGGGACGGTTGTATTTAATGGCATTTTCCACAAGATTGTAGACTGCACGATAAAGAAGTACATAGCTGCCGGTGATATTGCGAATATTGTTATTAAGTGCAGATGCATCAGGCGTGTGGACATCAGTATGCCAATCCTGACTGGAGTTGTCATCAAAATGAATTGAAATCCCTGCTTTTTCTGCAACTGGATCCAGGTCGCAGAAAACCTCATCTACAAGCTCTTCCAGCGCAACCTGATCTGTTCGTGGAACAGATTTCAGATTCGTCATGTCAAGAAGGGTTCCCACCAGCTGGGAAAGCCTTGTTGTCTGTTCCCTGATCATAGTGAAAAGCTGTTGGTATTCAACCATTTCCGGTTCCTGCTTTTTCTCAAAAACTTCCAGGTTGGTCTGCAATACTGCTAGTGGTGTCCGCAGCTCATGAGCTGCATTTGCAGAAAACTGTTTCTGTGTACTAAAGGCATTATCCAGCCTGGCCAGCATTTCATTGAAAGAGCTGGTCAGCTGTGCAATTTCATCCTTTGAATTGGGAACTGCCAGCTGGGTGGAAAGGTTCTGCGCCTGGATCTGACTGACTTCACTGGTTAGCTTCTGCAGCGGCGTAAGGGTCTTTTTTGTAAGAAAATAAGTACACACGCTGGAAAGAAGAATAATGATCGTGGTGGCAATAACACTTCGGAGAAGAAAATCCTCCTTGGTTTCCTGAATTTCCTGTTCAAACTGAGGAAAAAGAGCTTTGGGATCTACATTAAAGGTAATGGGTGAATCTCCATCCTGTGGATCCACCTTGATCATATAATTCTGCAATCCGTCCATTCCCGATACGGCAGAATGGCTGATGAAGAAGTACATAAGAACACAGGAGACAATCATCAGTAAGGACAGCAATAAAGTGAGTTTCAGCTGAAGTGAGGTGTGGAAACGTTTTTTTGTCATCTGTATTCCTCCAATATATAGCCCTGGCCAATTTTATTCTGAATAGGGTCAAATCCAATTGCAGCCTTTAGTTTTTTTCTCAGAGATGAAATGTGCACACGGATGGAATTGCTGAAGGTATTTACACTTCCATCCCAAATATGTTCAATCATTTCTTCCGGTGAAATCACCCGGTTCTGATGGAGCAGGAAATATTCCAGAAGGCTGCTTTCTTTTCTGGTAAGGGAAAGCGGCACTCCATTTACAGAAGCTTCTCTTGTTCTGGTATCAAAGGTAAGCTGATTCCATTTCAGGCATACATCCTCCTGAACAAATTTCCGCCGGGTAAGGCTTCGGATTCTGGCTTCCAGCTCCTGGAAGTGAAAGGGTTTGGTAAGATAATCATTGGCGCCCAGATCCAGACCGTTTACTTTATCTTCAATCTGATCCCGGGCAGACAGGATCAGAACCGGGGTATTGGTATTGTGCTCTCGGAACTGGCGGAGAATTTCCAGACCGTCCGTGCCGGGAAGATTCAGATCCAGCAGGATCAGGTCATAATTTTCTGTCATACACAGGCAAAGCCCTTCGTCTCCATCGAAACAGATATCTGTTTCATAACCATCTATGCGAAGTCCCTCCGCAACAGAGCGGCAGAGCTGTTCTTCGTCTTCTATAATTAAAATGTGCATAGCTGCTCCTTTCGTAATATGATTTTGCGCAGATCAGATACTCGCAAAAAAGAGAGTATTTATAATTTAAATATTATCATATTTTGAAAAAAATAGAAATCTTAACACAGATTTTATAGGAAAGATGTTAAAATACGTTCAGATAAATAAAAAACGCTGAAAGGAAAATTAAAAATGATGAATAAAAAAAGACTTATGGCAATTCTGGCAGCAGGAGTTCTGACTGCAACATCTTTCAATCCGGTTATGCTCAAGGCTGAAAGCGTATCAGCAGAAGAAGCTGGCATGGCAGTTCCGGCAGATGCAGCAGGCATGAGCGTACCTGCGGATGCAGCTGGCGCAGCAGTTTCAGCAGATGAGGCCGGCGCAGCAGTATCAGCAGACGAAGCCGGCGCAGTGGTAGCCGGTGACGGTTCTGAGACAGCTGTTTTCTCTGAAGATGGCACACCTGTGAAAAAAACAGTAAAAGCAGCAGATATTAATATGAAGGTGCAGGATTCCTACGATTTCCCATTCCTTGGCTTAAAGGCAGTCCTTCCGGAAGAACTGAAGAAACAGATCGAAAACTCCGATATGCTTATGATCACAGAGGAAGAATGGAATGATGACAGTACTGGCTTCAAGTATGCCTTTTTCCACTGGAATAAGCTTACTGAGGAGCAGAAAAACGAAGATGTAAACCTTCTTGGAACCGGCTATGAGGACTGGCTCAAGAGCATCGAAAGAGTTGGTACACTTGGTGTTTACAGCAAGGATGTGATCGATGATCTGGATTCTATCACAGGCTGCAATGAGCACAAAGAGCTGGGAACCAGCGAGGATGGAAATTATAAGTACTATCTCAGCATTAATAAAGATGCAGAGTCTGACCTGACAGACGAGATTGAAAAAATTGAAGCTACGATCACAGAAATGACAGCTTTTGATCCAAGCAAATCTGTATTTGATATGCCTGCAGAAAATGCCAACCCGGATGCAGGAAATGTAGGCGCATTTGAGACAACGGATATTGATGGAAATGCCTATACAGAAAAAGTATTCAGTGACTATGACCTGACTCTTGTAAACTGCTTTACAACCTGGTGCTCTCCGTGTGTAAATGAAATGCCAGACCTTGACAAGCTCTATCAGGAGATGAAGGAAAAGGGTGTGGGCGTAGTTGGAATGGTTATCGATTCTGTAGGCGAGGACGGAACTACAGATGAAGATACTGTGAAAAAAGCGCAGATTCTCAAGGAAAAAACAGGAGTTACCTATCCTCTTCTGATTCCGGATGCAGGAAACATGAATGGACGTATCAGCGGTCTCAGCAGCTTCCCGGAATCCTTCTTTGTGGATAAAGATGGAAACATTGTAGGAGATCCGATCATGGGCAGCAGAAATCTGGAAGACTGGAAAACAGCTGTAGAGGATGCACTGGAAAAAATTAATTCCGGAAAATAAAAAGCGGTTAGGGAATATAGGATGAAAAATTATATAAATAAAATCACCCAGTCCAAATGGACAGGAATCGCCCTTGCAGCGGTGGGGATTCTGATGATGGCCTTTGGTATTTACCGGGGTGAAATGGAAGTTGTTTTTACAAAAGCTGTAAATATCTGTATGGAGTGTATTGGAATTGGATGATAAGAAAATGAATATAAAAAACTGGCCCAGACATACCATACAGGCACTCTGGGCGGCACTTACAAATTCCCATATATCCGGATTTGTAACTGGAAAAATATATACAGGAAAGCTGAAAAATGCCTGTGTTCCGGGACTGAACTGCTATTCATGTCCTGGGGCAGCAGGAGCCTGTCCCATTGGTTCCTTACAGGCTGTGGTTGGAAGCTGGAACTTTAAATTTGCCTACTACGTAATCGGATTCCTGATTTTCGTAGGAGCGATCCTGGGAAGACTGGTGTGCGGATTTCTCTGTCCGTTTGGACTGATCCAGGATCTGCTGAATAAGATTCCTTTTCCAAAGAAAATTCGTACTTTCAAAGGAGACAAACTTCTTCGAAAGCTGAAATACGTGATTTTTCTGGTGTTTGTAATTCTGCTTCCCCTGTTTCTCACAGATATAATGGGCCAGGGAGCACCCTATTTCTGTAAGCTGATCTGTCCGGCCGGAACTTTGGAGGGCGGATTGCCGCTGGTACTTTTGAACAAGGCTATGCGCGGTGCCATTGGCTGGCTGTACATATGGAAAAATACAATTCTGATCGTGACAATTGTTCTTTCCATTATTATTTACAGACCATTTTGCCGTTATATTTGTCCGCTTGGCGCATTTTATTCCGTATTCAATAAGGTTTCCATTTACCGCTACCGTGTAGATATGGAAAAATGCGTTCACTGTGGAAAATGTGCAAAGGCTTGCCAGATGGTGGTCAACCCTGTGGAAAACCCCAACAGTCCGGAATGTATCCGTTGCGGACGGTGTAAGCAGGCATGTCCGGTACACGCCATTGCAAGTGGGTGCAAGAGATAACAGGAATGTTTTTACCATTTTTATGGGGATTAACTTTATGTATGCTTTATAAGTAAAAAAGCTTACTGCGATTTAGACATTGAAAAAATAAATGTCTAAGTTGTAGTAAGCTTTTATTATTTATGGTGTCAGGAAATACTCTCGATTACATTACGGAGATACTCGTAGCAGATCTTAAGATTTTTCTCACCCTCTTTATCCAGCGGAATCTGCAGTGTGCGTTCCACGCCATTTCGTGAAATAACGCATGGAAGGCTCATTGCGATTCCTTCTAATCCGTATTCCCCTTCCAGAACAACGGAAGCCGGTACAACGGCACGTTCATTTCGCATAATGGCTCCTACAAGACGGCAGACGCTGAGGGCGATGCCGGAGCTTGTGTAGCCCTTCAATTCTACAATGTCCAGACCGCTGACCTTCACCTCGTGAAGCAGCTTTTCACAGTCAACAGGCTCTTTCAGACCAAACTGTTTCTGAAAATCATGGAAAGGAATTCCTACAATATTAACCGCATTCCATGGAATAAAGCTTGTGCCGCCGTGTTCGCCCAGAACGAATCCGGTGACATTTTTTGCATCTACACCGCACAGGTCGGCAAGCATTTTATTGAAGCGGGCGGTGTCCAGAAGAGTACCGGTACCGATCAGAAGATTTCGGGGATAGTTGAATTCCTTCTGTGCAATATAAGTAAGAATGTCCATTGGATTTGAAACATTGATAATAATGGCAGAACGGGTGTAAGTGGTGATCTGTGTCATGATCTCCTTCATCACCTGTACATTGGTCTGCAGCAGCACCATGCGGTCACGGGAGTTACCTGGCTGAATGCTGGGACCTGCGGTGTTGATGATAATTTGGGCGTCTTTACAGTCCTCGTAGGTACCCACCCGGATGTTTGCGTTGGCACTGTATGCAAAGGCGGTGGTGTGGCTGGCATCCAGTACGACTCCCAATGCTTTTTTTTGATTTCTGTTTATGACAACGATCTCATCTGCAAGATTCATTCGCAGAAGAGAGTCCAGAATTGCAGATCCCACATGACCTGCGCCGATCAGAACAATTTTTCCATAACTTATATTTTCCATGATGTCAGGCTCCTTTAGAAATGTAAACTTTCATATATAGTGATGTCACCGATAGACGACATGTCTGTTTTGTGAATAAGAATAGCACTTGTGTGCTGCATAAACAAGAGAATTTTTGATTGCACTGTAAAAAATACGGAGTGACAAAAATGAAAACGATTTTCATATTGACTTTGAAAAAGAATCTGCTATAATATGAAAATGATTTTCAAATTGGAGGCGCGGGAAATGAGCGAAAAAGCACAATATCGTACCAGACAGATTACAGAGCTGGAGAATTATCTGTGCTCTATGGAAGGAAAACATGTTACAGTCAGCGATATATGCAAATACTTTAAAAGTCAGGGGATTTCTATCGGAACCACAACGGTGTACCGCCAGCTTGACCGGATGGTGGAGCAGGGACTGGTTGCCAAATATGTGGTAGACGGCACCAGCAGTGCATGCTTCGAGTATCTGGGACATGATGAGCATTGTCATAAACATATATGCTTTCATTGCAAATGCGAGAAGTGTGGAAAGGTGATTCATCTGGAATGCGGGGAAATGACACATCTGGGCGAGCATATGCTGGCAGACCATGGATTTCAGTGGGATTTTACCAAGACGGTGTTTTATGGAATCTGTGAGGAGTGTAGAGGAAAATAATGAGGTTGAACATGCACAAATTAAAAAATAAATTCAAAAGGCTATTTATGTCAGCTGCCACAATAGGTACTGCCTGCCTTCTTGCAGGCTGCGGTGCAGGTGCGGCGGCAGGAACTGACAATTCCAGTGTGGCGGAAAGCCAGAGCGGGGTAAATGGCAGCGAACAGGAAAATGCCAGATCAGATAGTCAGAAGCTTCAGATTGTAGCCACTATTTTTCCAGAATACGACTGGGTAAAGGAAATCCTGGGCGACCAGGCTGATAATGTGGATCTTACCCTGCTTTTGGGTAACGGAACAGACATGCATAGTTTCCAGCCTACCATGGAAGATATTTTGAAAGTATCCACCTGTGACCTGTTTATTTATGTAGGCGGTGAGTCTGATTCCTGGGTTGCCGATGCATTGAAGGGCGCCGGAAACCCAGACCGAAAAGCAATCAACCTGATGGACGTGCTGGGAGACCAGGTGAAGGAAGAAGAGCTTGTAGAGGGGATGCAGGATGAAGACGACCACACTCACGAAGAAGGGCATACCCACGATGATGATCTGGAATACGATGAGCATGTCTGGCTGTCTTTGAAAAATGCGTCTCTATTCTGCGACACCATTGCCAGTAGTCTGGCTGATGCCGATCCGGAGCATTCCCGGCTTTATCAGCAGAACGCCGAGGCTTACGAAGAAAAACTGGCAGCTCTCGATCAGGAATACCAGACATCAGTGGAGAAATCCCAGTCCAAAACCCTGCTTTTTGCGGATCGTTTCCCGTTCCGCTATTTAATTGACGACTACAATCTTACTTACTACGCTGCATTTGCCGGCTGTTCAGCAGAAACAGATGCCAGTTTCGAGACCATCACATTTCTGGCTGGCAAGCTGGATGAGCTGAACCTTCCGGCTGTTCTCACTATCGAGAATTCCGATCAGAAAGTAGCGAAAGCAGTAATTGAAAATACAAACACTAAGGATCAGAAGATTTTGACATTAAATTCCATGCAGTCCGTAACAACAAAGGATGTGGAAGAGGGAACCACATACCTTTCCATCATGGAAAATAATCTCCAGATTCTGAAGGAGGCATTATGAGTCTGATTACTTGCGAGAACCTTACATTGGGATATGAAGGAAAAGCGATTTTGTCCGGGCTGAATTTCAGCGTAAATTCCGGTGATTACCTTTGTATCGTAGGAGAAAACGGCTCTGGGAAATCCACACTGATGAAAACCCTTCTTCATCTTCAGAGCCCTATGAGCGGCAGTATCATTCTGGGAGACGATTTAAAAATCAACGAGATTGGCTACCTGCCACAGCAGACTGCACTTCAGAGAGACTTCCCTGCTTCGGTAGACGAAATTGTGATGTCCGGTTTCCTGGGAAGAATGGGACTTCGTCCTTTTTACAATAAAGCAGAGAAAAAAGAAGCCCGTGAATTGATGGAGAAAACCAGGATTACGGATCTGGCTGACCGTTGTTATCGACAATTGTCCGGCGGGCAGCAGCAGAGAGTGCTTCTGACCAGAGCTCTCTGCGCCACAAGGAAAATCCTCCTTCTGGATGAGCCTGTTTCTGGCCTGGATCCGGTTGCAACTGCGGATATGTACCAGATTATCAACGAATTAAATAAAGAAGACCGAGTAACCATCATCATGATTTCTCACGATATCGGTGAAGTAGCAACTTATGCAAGTCATGTGCTGCATATTGGGCAGAAGGTTTTCTTCGGAACAAAAGAGGAATATCTGGAAAGCAAGATTGGAAAGCGGCTTGTGGATGCTGGAGAGGAGGGAAAAGCATGAGCGGAATTTTTGAAAAACTGGCATTTTATTTCCAGTATCCATTTGTGTGGTATGCTTTGATCGTAGGCGTGCTTATTGCACTTTGCTCCTCTCTTCTGGGGGTAACGTTGGTGCTGAAGCGGTTTTCCTTTATTGGGGATGGACTGTCCCATGTGGCATTCGGCGCTATGGCCGTTGCGTCGGTGCTGAATTTCAGCAACAATATGCTGTTCGTTATGCCGGTAACTGTGATCTGTGCGGTGCTGCTTCTTCGTACAGGACAGAGTACAAAGATCAAAGGAGATGCGGCAATCGCTATGATTTCGGTTGGAGCCCTGGCAGTTGGCTATCTGCTGATGAATGTTTTTTCCACAGGTTCTAATATTTCCGGAGATGTGTGCAGCAGCCTGTTTGGTTCTACGTCAATCCTGACCCTGACCACATCTGAGGTGTGGCTGTGTGTAGTGGCGTCTGTTATTGTTGTGGCACTGTTTACAGTATTTTATCATAAGATATTTGCAGTTACCTTTGATGAAAATTTTGCAAAAGCTACTGGAACCAGGACAGATATGTACAATCTTCTGATTGCGGTGATCACAGCAGTGATCATTGTACTGGCTATGAATCTGGTGGGGTCCCTGCTGATCTCAGCTTTGATCATTTTCCCGGCACTGTCGGCAATGAGAATCTATAAACGATTCAGCGCAGTAATTATCTGTTCGGCGATTTTATCTGTGTTGTGTGCATTTCTTGGAATTATTGTTTCCATCCTGGGCGGAACGCCGGTAGGGTCTACTATTGTGGCTGTAGATATTGCGGCGTTTCTGGTGACAAGCCTGATTGGGAAGCTTTTAGAGAGATAGAATATGGTATAGAGCGGTAGAGTGTGTCTGAAAAATCAGACAAGTTAATATGGCAGTTACTTAATATTCGATGTATAGGGCGTTCTTGTAAGTGGTTCAGCTTGCAGGGGACGCCTTTTTTATGTAATAGGAAATTCTGTTGGAATTGCCTATTACATCAAAAGTCTTACTGAGCAGGAACGCACTGCGGCGGAAGGGTAGCTGTCGCTCGAGGCGACCCTCCGCAGGCAGAGAATCCTGCAAGCTGGATCCTTTTTATATGGGCAATGAGAAAAATACTAACCAGAGTATAGTGCTTTTTCCTGGGTAAATTTCTTATAATATAGTTACAGCAGAATGATACAGTTGTAGAAAAAATTTCTGGTTACTGTTTTGTATCTGGCTGCAAAGTTAAAACTATATTTTTCAGAAAAATTATATGATCCAGGGAGGGTGCTTATGAAAAGAAAAATAATTGCTGCAATATTTACCGGAATGTTAACCGCCGCATTGTTTCCTGCTATTGCCCATGCAGAAATCGAAAATCCGGAGGACTATATGGGCATCTGGTATGCCAATTATGTAATATATTCCGACGAAAGCAGCGAACGCCACAATGTAGCGGAATATTTGAACCAATACTTGGAAATGAGGCTAATGGAAGACGGAAGTGCTTACATGGAAATGTCCTACAATAGTGAGGAGTCAGACTCGGCAGAAATTCTGAAGGTCTCATGGAAGCTGGAGGGCGGGAAAATACTTGTTTCCCTGGAGGAAGGAGACATTTATCTTGATACAGTGGACGGAGAGTTTGTGGGGAGCTTAGATGAGGATACCCAGGTGATTTTTGGACGTGAACTGGTGCAGACAGGAGAAGCTCAGAGCCTGGATCATCTGGACGATCTGGAAGATAGTGAAAAAGCTAAGATTCCAAAGGAGAATCCCTACATTTATCATCCGGAAACAGACAATCCGGAGGAGATCATTGCCCGCTATCTTGGGGCTGCGAATTTGGAAAAAGGTTATGAAGTTTCCGTGGATGAAGACAATGGAACCTTTACAGCTCATTGGGCAGGAGATGAATATTATGATCCCAGGGACTATGTTGGAAGCTACAGAATAACGGATGATAACTATATCAACATTTGCTGGAGAGAGGCCACCAGTGAGTATGGCGATAAATGCTATGGTGCGGTTCTGGTAGACCGCTGGAACCAGTTTACGATAAATGAGGATCTTGGAAATCTGGCCGAAGTTATGACAGCCATGGCAAACGACATAAACAGCGGACGTGTTTTCACAGCTTACAGGACGGAAATCACAGAAGGCTCTGAAAACCAGGGGGCTGTGAAATTTATAGATGAGGATTACGAAGTTTCCTATAGCTACCAGATCATTCCAGGTGCAGATCCTATGGTGACACTTACCAGGTATGATTCGGAATATGATTATGAACAGGTGTATACAAATTATCAGCTGAGGGAAATGCTGTAGGAAAATAGAAAAATTGGAAAATGTGAAATTAGCACTCACCTCTTGATAATGAAAGTCGATTTTTGTCCTGGCTTGTGTATCCTAGAAGTGCCTGTTTTACAGGCTTTCCGGGGCATCAGTCATTTTGTCTGGTATTGTAAAGCAGTGTCAGATTTGTCGTAAATGTCGTAAATTTGTGGTCAAAAAATGATGAGAAATGGAGAGTGCTAATAAAATGAACGCAGGCAGCCAGAGAACGGGAAGAAGTGATCCTGAAACAGTTGGAAGAAAAAGAACCATTACCGGATAAAGAGAAAAATCAGATTGCCTGGGTAAGAGCTGCTAATCAGCACAGAGCGATTGCGGAAGAGATTATTCTCAAGGAATTGATTTATGTATAAATGTTGCCAGTAAACAATCTAGCAGATAACTAATGAAAATAGAATATTGTGAGCGAAGTAAGGCGTGAGTCATAGAAATGTGGCTTGCGTCTTTTTCTTTGCCTGAAAGGAAGTGATAAGTTACTGACATTTTTCAAAGACGCTGGTCTTGATGGAAAAGCAGGCTGGCAATTGTTCAAAGAGAAGGAGTATCTTGGCAAATTGGATAACCAGAAAGAAGTTGAGAAATTACTGGAACAGTATATTCTTCGGTTTGAGCGAGATCCAAAAGAAGAACCGGAACTGAGCCGGTTTCACTTATTTGATGCAAAAGGAAATATATATCAAAGGTCAGTGACCTTTTGACACCCTAATCCTGTTTATAAATAAATACATTCAAATTTGAGTAGGCATACAGGAAAAAGTAGGGTAAAATAATGTATATGCTGAAAGAATGGGAGAAAAGAAGCTGTGGAAACCGGTTCTGGTTCTTGCCTGTCTGATAGGAATATCAAGATTGTATTTGTATGTGCATTATCCCACAGATGTTCTTGGCGGAGTCCTGGCAGGCGCTATATCAGGATATCTGGGATATCGGTTCATCCAGGCCATTTTTACAGAATAAAACAAGAAGGGGGAGGACCATGTCCGAAGTAAAGAATAAGAAAAAGAAATCCAGTATGATTCAGGTCAGTATTGGTGTTCTGGCAGTTATTCTGGCTATTCTTATTATTATAATGATGGGAATTGTTTCTGATATTCAGGGAACGGCTCGTATTGTAAATTATACTGGTTTAGTCCGTGGAGAGACACAGAGGATCATCAAGCTGGAGGTTGCCGGGGAACAGGACGATGCAATGATCCAGGAGGTAAGGTCTTTCATTGATGGTCTGCGCAATGGAAATACGAAACTGAATCTGGTATATCTGAATGATACGGATTTTCAGAATAAAATGCAGGAACTGGACGAGGGATTTTCTGATCTGTATAAAGAAATCTGTTTGGGGCGGTCTGAAGGATATGAAAAAACAGATATTATATCCAGAAGTGAGGATTTCTTTGTAATCTGTGATGAAGCAACAGGTCTGGCCGAAAAATATTCGCAGAAAAAAGCCACATCCTTATCATTGCTTGAAAAATATATCACAGCAGATATTGTTGTGTTGATGCTGCTGATCGGATATGAGTTTATAAAAGCAATACAGTATGCTGCAATGAACCGTCTGTTGCAGCGAAAAGTATATCTGGATGATGCGACAGGACTTCCGAACAAAAATAAATGTGAAGAATTACTGAGTGAGGAAGAAACGGATGCAGATACCGGTGTCTGCAGTTTTGACCTTAATAATCTACGGCGTATTAATGACAGCAGAGGACATGAAGCCGGTGATGCCTATATCCGTAGATTTGCTATCTGCCTGCGGGCTTCCATACCAGCAGAGCAGTTTGTGGGAAGAGCAGGTGGAGATGAGTTTCTTGTAGTTACCCATGGACTGGACAGGGAACAGATGACACAGTGCCTTGAAAAGGTGCGCAGAGATATGGCAGAGGAATCCAGAGTGTATCCGGATACTCAGCTAAGCTATGCGGTAGGTTTTGCACTGGCCTGTGATTTTCCCGGAAGTACAATGAGGGAGCTGTTTAACTGCGCAGACAAAAACATGTATATCAATAAGAATCATGTAAAAAGGGAAGAGGCTGCAGCAGAAAAGAATCAGGGATATCAGCTGTTAAAGCTGCTTAATCAGCACGGCAGTAATTTCTCAGATTGTCTGTATTGTGATGCCGGGATGGATACCTATCGGGCGATTCGTTCCAGTGAAAATTTTTTCCTGGCCTCTGATGGTGCATATTCCGGTGCAGTGGAACAGATCATAGAGGAACAGATTGAAAAGTTCTGTCAGGCAGATATTCGCGAAGGGCTGCAGATTTCGGAACTTCAAAAGAAAATGCATACGAAGAAAGATGTGCTGGAATATGAGTATAATATCGGGAAACAGGGGGCATATAACCGCCTGACACTGATTCCTGTGGACAGGGATGAGGACAAAAAGCTGCATCATTTTCTCCTGGCATTTGAAACCATCCGAAAGACTTCAGAAGGTCAGACAGGGGCAAAAGAGCAGCTGCAGCTTTATTATGAACAGCTGAAACAGTCTATCCTGGAAAATGACAGCTATGTGGATGCGCTTCTGGAATTGTCAGATGTGATCTATACAGTAAATCTGACAAAAGATGTTCTGGAAAGAAGGATTGTACTGAATGGAAAAGAACAGAAGAGCCGGGAACTTTTTATGGATTATTCACTTCCATGTTCTTATCAGGATTACTGCTGGGAATATGAGAAAAAAATCACCCAGGAAACAATTGCCGGTTACTGTATGACAGATAATTGTGAAAAGCTTCGTAAGAGGTTTGAGAACGGAGAAACAAATATGTCTGTGGAGTATTGTGCCCGCGAAGATGATGGAAGTATCCGCTGGGTACAGAAAACAGTTCTTATGACCAGAATGGTGGTGTTTGATACAGAAATTCTTGCTGAGATCCCTATGATTTATGCAATCATTCTGTTGCAGGATACCACACAGAGACATGAACGGGATGAGCAGGAACAGGCACGCCTTCAGGCTGCATTTAATGAAATGCGTGCCGAGAGCAGGGCGAAAACGAATTTCCTAAGCCGTATGAGCCATGATATCAGGACACCTTTGAATGGTATTATTGGTCTGTTAAAGATTGATGAGACCCATTTTGAGGATAAAGCACTGATACGGGAAAATCATAAAAAGATGAAGATAGCAGCGGATTATTTACTTTCCCTTATTAATGATGTTCTGCAGATGAGCAAAATAGAGGAAGGTCATATTGTTTTGACTCATGAATATATCTGTCTTAAAGATCTGGTCTATGAGATTGAGAGCATTATCACACACAGGGCAGCAGATGAGGATATTCAGTGGATTTATGAGAAAAATAAGGAGGATATTCCCTATCCTTATGTCTATGGAAGCTCACTGCATCTTCGCCAGATTTTTCTGAATATCTATGGAAACTGCATTAAGTATAATCGGCCGGGAGGAAAGATTACCACGGTAATGGAGGCTGTAGATGTACATGATGGGATCTGTACATACAGATGGACAATTTCTGATACAGGTATAGGGATGAGTGCAGAGTTCCTGAGCCGCATTTTTGATCCGTTCTCACAGGAAAAAACAGATGCCCGTAGTGTTTATCAGGGAACTGGTCTGGGAATGGCGATTGCCAGGGGATTGATTGAGCAGATGCATGGAAGTATTGAAGTGACAAGTCAGGTGGGAGTTGGATCTGTGTTTGTCATTACCATTCCTTTTGAGATTGCAGAGAAACAGAAAAAGGATGAGGAAATTGCAGAGAAATATAATATTCGTGGATTGCATCTGTTGGCAGCCGAGGATAATGAGCTTAATGCTGAAATCATAGAAATGTTGCTGACTGATGACGGTGCGAAGGTTACAGTTGCAAATAACGGCAGACAGGCGGTGGAGTACTTCGAAAGTAATTCTCCGGGAACCTTTGATGCCATATTGATGGATGTCATGATGCCTGTTATGGATGGTATCGCAGCAACAAAAGCCATACGTGCTATGGACAGGGCGGATGCAAAAACAGTTCCGATCATTGCAATGACTGCAAATGCATTTGAGGAAGATGCAAAAAGATGTCTCGCAGCCGGCATGACCGCACATCTGGCAAAACCATTCCAGATAGAAGATGTGGAAAAGGCCATTGTGGAGTGCTGTGGAAAGTAATGCCATCTGCAAGATCTATTGCCATCAGTAAATTATCAGAAGCAGCTAGTAAGTTAATTTTTGTTCCAATAAAAATAAAAAAATCAATAGTTTTGGGACTACAATCCTAAAACTATTGATTTTTTTGTTGCTTTTGGAATATAATTAGTAAAGAAAGGAGCATTATTATGATTATAGAAAGAAAAGAATATTTAGAAAAACTGATAGCCTGGAAAGATAAGCAGTTGATTAAAATTGTTACAGGTGTACGACGTTGTGGAAAATCTATGCTTCTGGAAATTTATCGCAATTATTTAAAAGAGCATGGGATTGAGGAAGAACAGATTATTTCTATTAATTTTGAAGATCTTGATTATGAAGAACTGACAGATTACAGGAAATTATATAAATATTTAAAGGAACGTCTGATTGATGGAAAAATGACATATATTTTCCTTGATGAAATTCAGAATGTAACAGATTTTCCGAAAGTGTTGGACAGTCTTTATATTAAAAAAAACATAGATATTTATGTGACTGGTTCCAATGCATATATGTTGTCCAGTGAGATTGCAACTATGATTTCAGGAAGATATATTCAGATTGAAATGTTGCCGTTGTCTTTTAAGGAATATATGGAGAGTACTGGCAGTATGAATGACAGAGGAATCAAATATGCTGAGTATTTGCAGAATAGTTCATTTCCGTTTACACTGGAATTAAAAAATCAGCCAGATGAGATCAGAGATTATCTGGAAGGAATCTATAATACGATTGTTGTAAAGGATATTATAAACAGAAAAAAAATTACAGATACTATGATGCTTAAGAGTGTCTTAAGATTTGTGTTTGATAATATAGGAAATCCATTGTCATCAAAAAAAATTGCAGATACGATGACCTCAGAAGGGCGAAAAATTGATACAAAAACGGTGGAAAAATATCTAGAGGCTTTTAGCGAGAGCTATATTATATATCAGGCAAAACGTTATAATATAAAGGGGAAACAATATTTAAAAACTCTTGAAAAATATTATATAGTTGATATTGGAATGAGGTATATGCTTTTAGGTTCGAGGCAGGCAGATGCAGGACATGTTCTGGAAAATATAGTCTATCTGGAATTGTTACGTCGAGGATATGAGGTGTATGTTGGAAAAATCGATTCATATGAAGTGGATTTTGTGGCACAGAATAAAAAGGGAACAGTATATTTCCAGGTGGCACTGACTGTACGAGATGAAAATACACTTTTAAGAGAATTAAGGCCATTACAGGCGATACGAGATCATTATCCAAAGATTATCTTAACAATGGATGAAGAACCAGAAGAACAATATGAGGGAATTCGACGTATTAATGCCAGAGACTGGTTATTGGGGATTGTAGACTGAGCAATGCAAATTCATGGTAATAATATATATAAACAGAAGATATATTTGTTGATAGCAGTGAAAGTGCAAGATAAGTTGCAAAAATATGTTGTTCCTTTTTATGCAGTATGTGATGGGGGCTGGATGTCCGGTGGATATCCGTCTAGCACAGACCGTAGCGTTCACAAATTCTTCACAAAAATATTAGCACTCACCTCTTGTTATTACAGCGTAGCTTTTGTCTTAGTTCATAGAGTGCCGTAAAGTGCCTATTTACAGG
>NZ_JADPEX010000017.1:0-98286 GCF_015668065.1 Ruminococcus sp. 1001713B170207_170306_F1
ACAGAACGAAGAGCCAATGGCAAGTTAAGATGGGGAAAACCTCATTTTAACTTGTACTAAATCTTGACATAGTACCACTGTTTTTGAAGAATTTGAGTGAGGGTGGTTAAAAGCTGCCCTCATTTTTGCGTCGGAGGAAACTGATTTGGGTACTTGAAATGCAATCTTGGGTATATTTTGGGTACGGAGGGTAAATGTTACAGAAATATTACAAGAACGGTGTACCCCAAAACCCCGCAAACCCGCATAAATCCAAAGAGAAACACCCGGTAGGGGAGCTACCGGGTGTTTCGAGGGGAGTATAAATAATTAAATAAGGGGTTATGTAAAAAAATTTTTGAAGGGTAAATTCTTTTACAAAGCCAATTATAATATAAATTGGAAAAAAAAGCAATATCATTTTGATGAATATTCTTTCTGCAATTGGTTACAATACACAAAGTAATCTGAAAACAGCTGCTGGGTGCGGAACAGAACGCGAACAGCGGCATTCAACAGGAGGAATACTCAAATGGCAAAAAATTATGAGTCTGAAAACAAGAACAGCAAAAATTCAACAAACAGATCTTATGAAAATGAGATGAATTCTCAGGATTGCAAGAATTCTTACTCAAAAAACAGCAGCAAAAACAAGAGTCGTAATTCTTACGAGTCTGGGGAAGATACTACTTCCAGATATTAAAATATTTTAAGAAAGGGCGCAGGGTCTGTTGACTCTGCGCCCATGTTGGGAGGTTTAATGTATGCCGGAGGTTTTTGATGAGCAATGCGGAAGGAAATCCAGAGCCTTTTTCAGACACGCTCTAACGTTGCACGCGTCCTGCACCGTCGCTTTCAATCATGGAAAGAACTTATGATTCAGTAATATATTTAAGCCAGTGCTTTCATTACTTCATACGCACCATTTTCACGGATCTGAGTTAAGTAATTGCATACAGCTGCTTCAAATCCGGAAATCTGTGTCAGATCTTCGCCCCAGAAGGAAGTATTGGTGCAGACTGCATGAACAAGATCCGCTGCGGAATCATCTTTATGTGCAAGGTAGAATTCGAGAACTGCTTTGTCATCTTTTACAGTGTATTCATTAGCTGCTCTTTTGGCTGTAAGTCCGTCTTCGCTCATAGCATATCCGTTATAGAATGCAATGTAGAAGGCGAAAGAAGCTGTGATGCATGCAGGAAGTGTACCTTTGCGTTCAACATATTTTTTGAGTGACGGCATAACACGTGCTTTCCATTTGGATGTAGAGTTCAGAGAAATGGAAAGAAGAGCGTGATCGATAAATGGGTTTTTGAAACGTTCTGTAACAGCAGCGGCAAAATCTTTGAGCTCTGCTTTTGGAAGGTCCAGAGTAGGGATGATCTCATCATAAATAGTTTTGTTCATAAATCCACAGATCACATCGTCGTTCATGCAGTCTCTGACAATATCCTGTCCTGCAAGGTAAGCACCCAGTACAAAGGAGGTATGAGCACCATTTAAGATACGTACTTTTCTCTGCTTGTATGGTTTGTGATTGTCTGTGATCAGGATTGGAAGGTTCGCTTTGTCAACCGGGAATTCGTCTTTGATTGACTGAGGTCCTTCGATTACCCAGAAGCCGAAGATTTCACCTGTGTCGATCAGGTTATCTTTATAGCCAAGTTCTTCACAGATTGCAGCAGCTTCATTTCTTGGATAACCTGTTACAATACGGTCTACAAGTGTAGAGCAGAAGATGTTTTCAGCTTTGATCCAGTTGATAAAGTCTTCACCAAGATTCCACTGTTCAGCATATTTTAATACACATTTTTCAAGCTCTTTTCCATTATCATCGATCAGCTCACAGGAAAGAATGATAAATCCTTTGCCGGCTTCCTGACCGAATTTCTGGAAACGGCGATACATAAATTGAGTAAGTTTTCCAGGATAGCTGCCAGCCGGAACATCAGTAAACTGACAGGAAGAATCATAAGTAATTCCGGCTTCTGTTGTATTACATGCGATAAAACGGAGGTCCGGGTTATCTGCACATGCGAGAACTGCTTCAAAATCCTTATATGGATTGAGACAACGGCTTACACAGGAGATAACACGCTTTTTATTTATTTTTTTGCCATCCTGGAATCCACGGAGAAATAAGGTATAAAGACCCTCTTGTTCGTTGAACCTGTCATCGAGATCTGGAGCGATTGGCTGGCACAGAACAACTTTGGAGTTGAATCCGGCTTTTTCGTTTAACTCATCTATAAAATAATCTACAAATGCACGGAGGAAGTTTCCTTCACCAAACTGAAGTACACGTTCCGGCGCTGATTCAAGAAGGTATCCATCATAGCCCTGTTCTTTTAAAACAGCATAAGATAATTTTTTCATTTTCATTTTTCCTCATATATAATGATATGAGTGTTAAAAGGTCTTTTGACACTCATTTGATATCCGGATTGCTACGCAGATACGCTGCTTCCGCAATTCGATTTATGTTTTATAAAGTAACGCCCTGTTTGAAGATTGCCATATCATGGAAACCTGCTTCTTCGGATTTTGATTTCTTTCCGGATGCAATCTCAAGGACAAAATCCAGAAGATTTTCTGAAAGCTCATCAAGAGGAGTATCATTTACCATGACTCCACAGTTGAAATCAATCCAGTTCTGCTTCTTTTTTGCAAGCTGGTTATTTGTGGAGATTTTTACTGTAGGTACAGGACTTGCAAATGGTGTTCCGCGTCCGGTGGTAAAAAGTACAATGTGTGCACCGGATGCAGCAAGGGCAGTAGAGGCGACAAGATCATTGCCAGGTGCACTCAGCAGGTTTAATCCTTTTTCCTTTACAGGTTCTCCATAAGAAAGAACTCCCATGACAGGTGCACTTCCGGATTTTTGCGTACATCCGAGAGATTTATCTTCCAGACTGGAAATACCGCCTTTTTTGTTTCCAGGAGAAGGATTTTCATAAATGGTCTGGTTGTGACTTTTAAAATAGTTTTTGAAATCGTTGACAAGGGCAACTGTCTGGTTGAACAGATCCTCTGTCTCGCAGCGGTTCATAAGTAATTCCTCAGCGCCGAACATTTCAGGAACTTCTGTAAGAATTGTAGATCCGCCCATAGAAATCAGTTTGTCAGAAAATGCACCAACAGTAGGGTTTGCCGTGATTCCGGAAAAACCATCAGAGCCGCCGCATTTCATACCGATCACCAGTTCAGATGCACTGATTGGTTCACGTTTAAATGAGGAGGCATAGGAAATCAGTTCTTTGACAGTTTCAATACCATCACGGATCTCATTTTCACATTCCTGGGCAACGAGAAAACGTACACGCTCAGGATCATAGTCCCCGATAAATTTCTTTAATTCATCGATGTTGCTGTTTTCGCAGCCAAGTCCAAGAACCAGAACACCGCCTGCATTGGGATGGTTCACTAAATCAGCAAGAATCTGACGTGTGTTATTCTGATCATCACCCATCTGGGAACATCCGTAAGGATGTGGAAAAGCACAGACACCATCAATCTGATCTGTCATGTACTTCTGTGCGGCTCTCTCAATAGCAGATGCGACATTGTTAACGCAGCCTACTGTAGGAATGATCCAGATTTCATTGCGTACACCAACACCACCGCTTTTTCTGCGATAGCCCTGGAAGAACTTTGGATCCCGGTGTGGGAGCTCTGTGATAGTTTTGTTATATGTATAAGTAAGAAGATCTCCCAGCCCTGTTTTTAAATTGTGAGTATGAATCCAGGAACCTGCAGAAATTTCTGCGGTTGCATGTCCAATGGGATTACCATATTTAATAATGGAATCACCAGGCTTGAGACTTTTTAATGCAAACTTGTGTCCCTGCATGATGTCTTCTGTAAGAGTGAGTGTGGAATTATCAAGTTCGATCACAGTGCCTTTCGCCAGAGGCTGAAGCGCAACGGCTACATTATCTGAAGGATTAATTTTAATAAAAGATTTCAAGAAATCAACAACCTCCTTTATGTGAAAATAATATATGTAAGAGCTTACATTAAAATTACATCAACAAAACGGGAACGTCAATAGGAAATGGAAAAAAAGCTGAAAATGGTAAAAATACACAATATGTAGTGCAAAAATTTGTCTGTTCTGCAAATACTTCATGAATTGAAAATGACATTTATTTGTCGTATACTGTAAATAAAATGTAAGACCTTACATTTCTCGGAATGGATAGAAGGAAGAGGAGAATTACTTTATGAAAGCATTTATGGACAAAGATTTTTTACTTTCAACAGAAACTTCAAAAAAATTATATCATGAGTATGCAGAGACAATGCCAATTGTAGATTACCATTGCCATATCAATCCTCAGGAAATTGCAGAGGACCGTAAGTTTGAGAATATTACCCAGGTGTGGCTTGGTGGCGATCATTATAAATGGCGTCAGATGAGATCAAATGGAGTAGATGAGTACTATATTACTGGTGGTGCCAGTGACCGTGAAAAATTCCAGAAATGGGCAGAAACTCTTGGGAAAGCAATCGGAAATCCGCTCTATCACTGGAGCCATCTGGAATTGCAGAGATATTTCGGATATACAGGATATCTGAACGGAGATACAGCTGAAGAAGTGTGGAACCTGTGCAACAAAAAGCTTCAGGAAGATGATATGTCTGTAAGAAACATTATCCGCAAGTCCAATGTAAAATTAATCTGCACAACAGATGATCCGGTAGATGATCTGAAATGGCATAAAGTTCTTGCAGAGGATGACAGCTTTGAGGTGAAAGTGCTTCCTGCATGGCGTCCGGACAAGGCAATGAATCTGGAAAAACCGGAATATCCGGAATACATGAAAAAGCTTTCACAGGTCAGTGGCGTTGAAATTGCTGATTTCGCAGATCTGAAAGAAGCCCTTCTTAAGAGAATGGAATTCTTTGCACAGATGGGATGCAGCGTATCTGACCATGCACTGGAATATGTTATGTATGCGCCTGCAGCAGAAGAAAAAGTAAATGAGATCTTTAAAAAGAGACTGAATGGCGAAAGCATTTCAAGAGAAGAAGAAATGATCTTCAAGACAGCTTTTATGCAGTTTGTTGGAAAAGAATATCATAAAAAGAACTGGGTAATGCAGATCCATTATGGATGCAAGAGAGACAACAATGCATTTATGTATGAGCAGCTCGGACCGGATACCGGATATGACTGCATCAATAACTATGCGCCAAGTGCTCAGACAGCAGATTTCCTGAATTCTCTGATCGCATCAAATGAACTTCCAAAGACAATCCTGTACTCCCTGAATCCCAATGACAATGAAGCAATTGGAACAATCCTTGGCTGCTTCCAGGGAACAGAGGCAGCAGGTAAAATTCAGCAGGGAAGTGCATGGTGGTTCAACGATCACAAAACCGGTATGATCGCACAGATGACATCACTTGCAAATCTGGGACTGCTTGCAAACTTTGTTGGCATGCTTACTGATTCAAGAAGCTTTTTGTCCTATACCAGACATGAGTATTTCCGCAGAATTCTTTGCGAGCTTATTGGCGGATGGGTGGAAAATGGAGAATATCCGGCTGATTATAAGACTTTAAAGGAAATCGTGTGTGGAATTTCATACAATAATGCAGTAGACTATTTTGGGTTTGACCTGTAAAATGATTGATATCAGAAAGCTTATTTTCTATTATTACCAGAACGAACAGGAGAACGATAGTGAATATATATGATATTGCAAAGCTGGCAAATGTTTCCATCGCAACAGTATCCAGAGTGGTCAATAACAGTCCGAAAGTCAGCCCGAAGACAAAAGAAAAGGTTCTTGCGGTTATGAAAGAAAATGAATACACGCCGAATGCGTTTGCCAGAGGCCTTGGTCTTGGGTCGATGAAAACAGTAGGAATCATCTGTCCAAATATTGACGATATCTATATGGCAAAAGCAGTATCTTATCTGGAGCAAAATCTTCATGCTCATGGATATGACTGTATTCTTGGCTGCAGCGGATTTAAACAGGAAGAAAAGGAGGATTATGTCAGACTCCTTTTGTCTAAGAAAATAGACACGCTGATACTGGTTGGTTCTACATATGCAGGAAATGGTAAAGATGAATCTGACACAGATTATATTCGGGAGGCAGCGGAACAGGTTTCCATATTTATGATTAACGCAAAGGTTTCAGGCGATAATATTTACTGCACCTATGCGGATGATTTTCAGGCTACTTATGAAGTGACGAAAGCCTTTATTCGGAGAGGAAAAGAGAAAATTCTTTTTATGTATGATTCAGAATCCTACAGTGCCAGGCAGAAAATGGCGGGATACGAAGCTGCATTGCAGGATGCCGGATATCCCATTCGTGGAAATCTGAAATTCAAGACCAAAAATGACATTGAATATACGCGGGATATGCTGCTTGAATACAACCGGACCCTCGATTTCGACAGCGTCCTTGCAACGGAGGATGGAATTGCAATCGGAGCAGTAAAGTATGCAAAGATTAAGGGACTGGCGATTCCTGAGGAACTGGCGGTCGTCGGATATAATAACTCAATTCTTGCAATCAGCAGTGATCCTGAGCTTACATCGGTGGACAGTAAGCTGGGCGTGATGTGCAAAAAGACAGTGGAACGGATGATAGACCTTCTTGAGAGAGAAATACAAATTGAAAAGAATGTGTGTGTTCCATGCGAAATAGTCCGCAGATGTACAACGGATTTCTGATCTTGTTTCATATTTAACCGAATCAAGTAAGTCCCCTGCGGAGGTTGCGAAAAGCAATACTTAAAAAAGGTGCATTTTGGCACCTTTTTTGTATTTGCGGATATACTGATAAAAAAGGGGATTTTCCATGTTTCCTGTAGAGCCGATTTCCGGAAAAATGCTGGATTATTATGTTGGACGGAAGGATTCCTTTATCATAGATTTAAGAGATGCAAAAGAGTATCATAACGGACATATAAGGGGAGCGGTAAATGTGCCATATGAGAAGTTTGAAGAAATGCAGACATATGATTTTCCAAAAGGGAAAATACTGGTGCTGTATTGCGACCGGGGCGGGGCAAGTCTTCAGGCGGCCAGGATTCTGGCGCGAAATGGATATAAGACAAAAACGGTGATCGGGGGAATGAAGGAGTACAGAGGGAGAAATCTGATATGCGATATATGAGAAAAAATTCAAAAGAGTACTATCTTGTAATTTCCATCAAGGCATGATAATGTAAAGAAGAAAAATGTCCTTTTCATGAGGTTATGTAAACCGAAAAGGAGAGAGACAATTCGAACACTAAAAACAGAGGAGAAACCAAGTTTATGAAATATATGTTTGCTTCTGACATCCATGGTTCTGCTTACTATTGCAGGAAAATGCTGGATGCTTTTGAGAAAGAAGGGGCAGAGCGCCTGGTTCTGCTGGGCGATCTGCTTTATCACGGACCAAGAAATGATCTGCCAAAAGAATATGCACCTAAGCAGGTAATTCCCATGCTGAATGCCATGAAAGACAAAATTTATGCTGTGCGCGGTAACTGTGAGGCAGAAGTGGATCAGATGGTTCTGGAGTTTCCGGTGATGGCAGATTACTGTATTCTGTCAATTGACGGCAAGACACTTTATGCGACGCATGGACATGTTTATAATCAGAATAACCTTCCGCCTTTATGCGAGGGAGATATTCTGATCCATGGTCATACCCATGTGCTGAAAGCAGAGCAGATGGAGGGATACATTCTTTTGAATCCGGGTTCCGTATCCATTCCGAAAGAAGGAAATCCGCCTACCTATGCGGTGCTTGAGAACGGTGTTTTTTCCATCATGGATTTTGAAGGAAATATTGTAAAAAGCATAGTGCTTTAAGAAGGGAAAAACGGTGAATGAGTACAGAAAGATTTGAACTGATCGCTCCCTGCCATTTTGGCCTGGAAGCGGTTTTGAAAAGAGAAATACTGGATCTGGGATATGAGATCAGCAAGGTGGAGGATGGCAAGGTTACTTTCCTGGCAGATGCCCAGGGAATTGCAGATGCCAATGTTTTTCTGCGCACTACAGAGCGTATTCTTCTGAAGATTGCGGAAGTGAAAGCTGAGACATTTGATGAGCTTTTTGAGGCAACGAAAGCTTTGCCATGGGAACGTTACATTCCAGCAGATGGCAAATTCTGGATTGCGAAAGCCAATTCAGTGAAGAGTAAGCTGTTCAGCCCGTCTGATATCCAGTCTATTATGAAAAAAGCCATTGTAGAGCGTCTGAAGGGCGTATATAACGTGTCCTGGTTCCCGGAGGATGGAGCAAGTTTTCCTATCCGCGTGGCGTTTATGAAGGATGTGGCAACTATTGGAATCGATACTTCCGGTGTTTCTCTTCATAAGAGAGGGTATCGTCAGATGACCGTGAAGGCACCTATTACAGAGACTCTTGCCAGCGCATTGATTATGTTAACTCCGTGGAAAAAGGACAGAAGTCTTGTGGATCCCTTTTGCGGAAGCGGTACTTTTCCAATCGAGGCAGCTATGATGGCTGCAGATATTGCACCGGGTATGAACCGTTCTTTCCTTGCCGAGGACTGGAAGCAGGTTGTGCCGAGAAGATGCTGGTATGAGGCTGTAGAAGAGGCTCAGGACAGAGTAAATCTGAAAATCGAGACAGATATTCAGGGCTATGACATAGATGCTGAGGCACTGAAGGCAGCCAGGGCAAATGCAAAAATGGCAGGGGTAGAAAGCCTGATCCATTTTCAGCAGCGTCCTGTGAAGGAGCTTCATCACCCGAAGCCTTACGGATTTATTATTACGAATCCACCTTATGGTGAGCGTCTGGAAGAAAAAGCAGCTTTGCCGCAGCTTTACCGCGAGATCGGTGAGAGCTACCGCGGCCTGGATAAGTGGTCTATGTACCTGATCACTTCTTATGACAAAGCTGAGAATGACATTGGACGCAAGGCGGATAAGAACCGTAAAATCTATAACGGAATGCTGAAAACATATTTTTACCAGTTCCTGGGACCAAAGCCTCCAAGACGTGCGGCACAGGAAAAGAAAGAGGGCACTGATAAATGAAGAAGATAATTTTTGCAACAGGAAATGCAGATAAAATGAAAGAAATCCGTAAAATCCTGGCAGATCTGGATGCAGAAGTGGTATCTATGAAAGAAGCCGGGATTCAGGCTGATATTGTGGAAGATGGCAAAACCTTTGAGGAAAACGCAGTGATCAAGGCGACTGCCATCAGCAAGCTTACCAGTGATGGCGAAATTGTACTTGCAGATGACTCGGGGCTTGAGATTGATTATCTGAATAAAGAGCCGGGAGTTTATTCTGCTCGTTATATGGGCGAGAATACAGACTATCATATTAAGAATGCAAATTTGATCCAGAGACTGGATAGCGTGCCGGATGAGCAGCGTACAGCCCGTTTTGTCTGCGCTATTGCAGCTGCCTTTCCAGACGGAAGAGTGGAAACTGTGCGTGGAACCATGGAAGGCCGTATTGGATATGAGGAAAAGGGTGCCAATGGATTTGGCTATGATCCTATCTTTTTCCTGCCGGAATATGGCTGTACATCTGCAGAGCTGTCTATGGAAGAAAAAAATAAAATCAGCCACAGAGGAAAAGCTTTGCAGGCAATAAAGGAAGAATTACGATGAAGGTGCTGGTTGTCAGTGATACTCATGGGAGAGATGAGTCACTGGAGATGGCAGTAGCTTTGGAGCAACCCTTTGACTATCTGATTCATTGCGGCGACGTGGAGGGCAGGGAATTTTTTATTGAAGCGCTGGCAGAATGTCCCTGTACCATTGTGGCAGGAAATAATGATTTTTTCAGTGATCTTCCAAGAGAGGATGAGATTTTGCTGGAAGGACATAAGATCATGGTGACTCATGGGCACAATTATGGTGTGTCCATGGATCTTTATGGGGTTTCGGAAGAGGCGGCAGCCAGAGGCTGTGAGATTGTTTGCTTTGGACATACCCATAAGCCAGTGGTGGAGAAGAAAAATGGTGTACTGGTGATCAATCCGGGAAGCCTTTCTTTTCCGAGACAGGAAGGCCGCAGACCAAGTTATGCGGTGATGGAGCTGTATAAAGGGGAAGAGCCGGAAATTGAAATTCGGTATTTGTAACTGAAAAATACCTGTATGTTTGACTGTGGAAATGAAATGTTTTTTGAAATATTTTTTTGAAAATAGTCGAAAAAGAGAAAAATGCAGGTGGTGGAGGGCCTGAAAACCCGCATTTTTAGCGGGTTTTCGGGAATTACATCTTTTTTCGAAAAAAATATAAAAATTTATAAAAAAGGTGTTGACAAATGGGAGACCATATAATATAATAACTCTTGCCTTGAGCGAGAGAAAAGAAATTCTTGAGAGCACAAGGAACGACAACTTCATAGAAATGATGTTGTAAGACATCGGGGTGTGGCTCAGTTTGGCTAGAGCGCCTGGTTTGGGACCAGGAGGCCGCAAGTTCGAATCTTGTCACCCCGACTGCTGTAACAACATTACCGTTTCAGCGTAAATGCGGGTGTAGTTCAATGGTAGAACACTAGCCTTCCAAGCTAGATACGTGGGTTCGATTCCCATCACCCGCTTCTCTGATGAAGAGAGATATGTGTCAGTAGCTCAGCTGGATAGAGCAACGGCCTTCTAAGCCGTGGGTCGGGGGTTCGAATCCCTTCTGACACGCTGTGGTGGGTATAGCGCAGTTGGTTAGCGCGCCAGATTGTGGCTCTGGAGGCCCAGGGTTCGAATCCCTGTATCCACCCTTTGCCTTTGGGCTATCGCCAAGCGGTAAGGCACAGCACTTTGACTGCTGCATTCGCTGGTTCGAATCCAGCTAGCCCAGTCCTATATGGAGCATTAGCTCAGTTGGTAGAGCACTTGACTTTTAATCAAGTTGTCCGGGGTTCGAATCCCCGATGCTTCACTTGCGAATGAGAACCGGAAGCCTTATGATTAGGGCATTCCGGTTTTTTAAATAATATATATGCGGATGTGGCGGAATTGGCAGACGCGCCAGATTTAGGTTCTGGTGTTTACGACGTGCAGGTTCAAGTCCTGTCATCCGCAGGAAATGAGGAATGATCTGGATCGGATTTTCGAGATGAAAATTAGATCTGGGTCATTTTTTTAATTTGTTTGTTGCTGTTCACTGGTAACGTTCCGTGAGGTGTTTTTTGTGAACAAAGTTCACAGAAAACCCGAGAGTTAAGTTTGCGCAGCAAACGCTACTTCTTGTGCTTGTCACAAGAAGGTTCGTCTTTCTGTGCATCGCGAAGCGCGTTACTGTGAACGGAGTGAACAGTAATGCCTTGATTTTACAGGACGGATTTGTTATAGTTTACACAACGAAGAAGCATGGAGGAATAATATGGACGTTATTCAGTTTCAGGAGAAATTAAGGAATATTTGTGAGCTTGGAAAGCAGAATGGAAATATGCTGACGCATGAGCAGATTCGGGAGCATTTTGCAAGTACTGATCTTGAGACCAGTCAGATGTTAAAGGTACTGCAGTATCTGAAACTGCAGGGAATTATGATAGAGGGAGACACTGCCCCGGTGGAGACAGAGGAAGTGGGTGAGACGGAACCGGAGTCAAAAGGAACCAGCACCCCGCTTACTTCAGAGGAAGAAGCATATCTGAAGGATTACCTGGCAGAGGTAAGCAACGGTAAGGAAGTAAGTCCGGAGATGCTTCACACACTGTTTGAGAATCTGGCAGATGGGGATGCCATTGCAGAGGCAGCTCTTACCAGCATTTATCTGCCGGTAGCGGCAAATATGGCCGCAGATATGAACTGTACAGAGATTCAACTTGCAGATTTGATTCAGGAGGCGAATGTGGTGCTGCTTACGGCTCTTTCCGACCCGGAGACAGAACGTAAAGATGATGCTTGGCTACGTCTTCAGCTTCGCAAGGGAATCATCGCTGCCATTGAGGAGCAGACACAGCAGAAATTCCAGGATGATTGTCTGGTAACAAAGGTGGAGAAACTGGAATCGGCAGTGAAGGATCTGACGGACGATGACGGGGAGAACCGTTTTACCATTGATGAGCTGGCGGTTATTCTCGATATGAATGTGGATGAGATCAGGGATATTCTGCGTCTTACAGGAGACGATAAATAATTATGGCAAGTGAAATCCCGGGAAAATTATGGAGATAAGGCTATCCTGTCGGAAATGAAAACAATGCTGCAGAATTGATGGAAGCACCGGAGGTGATTTAAAAGTAAAAATCATCTCTGGTGTTTTTTTGTCTTTTCTGGATGTTTTGAAATTTACATTGAAATTTCACTGTACAAGTGTTACTATCATAAATAATAATCAAAATATTTTTTGCATGTAATAAATATTATTTGACAAATGAAAGGAGGATATATATGAATTTGGAAAAATATCAGCAGTATTCCAGAATTGCAAGAGGTTTGGAAAAGGCAGACCTGGTATTGAAGAATGCGAGGATTGTGAATGTTTTTACGGAAGAGATCATCCGCGGAGACATTGCCATACAGGATGGGATTATAGCAGGAATTGGAAGCTTCCATGGGAAAGAAGAACGTGATCTGGCTGGCAGATATGTATGTCCGGGATTTATTGACAGCCATCTTCACCTGGAATCTACACTGGTTACACCGGCTGAACTGGTAACGGTTGCCTCCAGGCACGGAACCACTACTTTTATCGTGGATCCCCATGAATCAGCCAATGTGTCCGGTTTGGCAGGAATTGATTATATTCTGGATCAAACCGAAGATGTGAAAGCAAATGTATATGTGATGATGCCATCCTGTGTTCCTGCTACTGCCATTGATGATAATGGATGCACTCTTACTGCTGAAGATATGGCTCCTTACCTTCATAACAGCCGGATTCTTGGACTTGGAGAAGTAATGGACAGCATTTCTGTGGTACAGGGCGAGAAAAGCATGCATGACAAGCTGGAGCTGTTTGAAGGCAGAATCCGTGATGGCCACGCTCCGTTTCTGGAAGAGGGGGATCTTCAGGCATATGCCATGGCAGGGATTGCTACGGACCATGAGTGCAGCTTCTTTGATTATGCAATGCGAGAACGGCGGAACGGCCTTACCATTCTCGTAAGGGAAGGCAGTGCTGCCCGAAATCTTGAGGCACTTGTGGGCGGTCTGGTACAGAGACACATGAATGGTGACGGATTCTGCTTTTGCACAGATGACAAGCATATTGAGGATATCCAGCGGGAAGGGCATATTGACCATAACGTGCGAAAAGCTATCCGCCTTGGCATGAATCCGGTGTCCGCTATTAAGATGGCAACCATCAATGCAGCTAATTGTTATGGACTGAAAGACAAGGGGGCAGTGGCACCCGGCAGACAGGCAGATCTTTTGGTTCTTTCGGATCTTGTCAGTGTGACCATAGAAGATGTGTACTTTAAAGGGCAATTGGTAGATGAAAATGCAAAGATTGTTATAAAGCCGTGTGCCCCTGAATTGAAAAATACAGTGCATGTGGCTGAATTTTCCAGAGAGGCATTTCAGCTGGAGTCTGCAGATGGAATCTTTCCGGTGATTCTGGCAGAAGAAGGACAGATTACTACCAGAAAGGGAACTCTGAACGCAGGGAATGGTCCCTGCAAATTCCAGTCCGATGACGATTATCAGAAGATTGCAGTTGTAGAGCGTCATAAGATGACAGGGAAAATCGGCTGCGGCGTGATCGGTGGTTTTGGTATCCGCGGTGGAGCAATTGCGTCCAGTGTATCCCATGATTCCCATAATATTATTGTGATCGGAGATAATGATGAGGACATGGAGCTTGCTGTGCGGGAACTGATGCGTACTCAGGGAGGCTATACGATCGTAGAGAGTCATAAAGTATTTGACACTCTTGCCCTTCCCGTAATGGGACTGATGAGTGATAATGGTTTTGAGAAAGACAATGAGACTCTTGGGCGAATGATCCATAAAGCTCATGAAATGGGTGTGAAAGACGGTCATGATCCGTTTATTACGCTGTCCTTTATGGCTTTGCCGGTTATTCCGCAGATCCGAATTACACCAAGAGGCGTTTTTGATGTGGAAGCGTGGAAGTTTTTATAAGATACCAGGATTGCGGGAGTGCAATACACGAGACGGTTGTCTTGTTTTGAACGAAACCCCGAAACCTATTTAAAAACTGTGACGGAATATAAACCCGTAGATTTTCAGCCCTCTGCCTTTTCATTGGCAGAGGGCCGTTTTTTGCTTAACAGTTATTGAGCATCCCTTAATTGCTCTACAACACTGCATTTCGCTGCGTTGTCATACATCATGCAAGGAATCAGCCACCCCAGCAGAAGAAATACCGGAATTGTCAGCAGGACAGGCAGAATGGTGAATCGATACTCAAAGAACCAGAACATACTGCCCAGCATTTTTCCCGCAAGAGGTCCCACCGCCAGCGACAAAATAAAGGCCGCCGCTACAGAAGACATTGCGTAAAACAACCCCTCGTAGATCAGCATGGTTTTGAGCTGCCGGTTTGTCATTCCTACAGCCTGAAGCACAGCAAATTCACGGCGGCGGGAAAGAATACCGGTCATCATGGCGTTGAAGAAATTTAAGAGTCCCACCAGCCCAATGATAGCACAGAGGATACCACCTATCAGAAGGAACATCTGCCGGAACTGAGCAAATTCAGAGCGAGCCGTGGCCTTGCTTTCATACATCAAGGGCGAAAACTCACCGGCAGTGAGCTTCGATAGATATTGCTCTGCTTCGGCCTCGTCAACTTCGTCCGCTGTGTCGAACAGGTAGAGCATCGGAATGGCTGCACCACCGCTGTCCCTCTGTGCGGTGTCCACAGACAAAACTGCGTCATATCCAATACCACCATAACGATAACTCATGGAATTCGGAAGTTCTACCAAGGCGCAGACCGTGTACTCTACATCTCTGGCTCCATACAATTTTGTCTGAAAGTACTCCTCCGGTGTATCTTCGGTGCGGAGTTCCCCGGTGCGGCTGTCGATATATTTCACATCATCCGCATAGGTAGCGGTAATCGTGTCCCCCACCTTGGGGTAGTATTCAGGATTGAGCAGATTGCCGTAATCATCCAAAGAAACCGCAATGGCAATAGCGTTATTGTTTGGCTCCAGCATAGGAGAAATATCTCCGTCGAGCACTTGCAGCTTGTCAAACAGACTGTTATCCAGAGCCTCGATTCTGGTATCTCCCATCACCATATTGCCCCGGTGCTCCAGACGGCTCATATGGCTGTCCAACTGCTCAGCACTTTCGTACCTTGCATAGTCCTGCCGCAGAGCATCCTCCGTCATCCACAGGTATGCGGGTTTTCGCACAGCATATCCCGTGCCGGAAAGATTGGCCTTTGTGTTTGCTGCGATCTCTTCGATTTGTTCTGGCGTGATGAATTCATCTGCCGGGTTGTAACGGAAATAGTCGGGCGTGCTGACGATAAAATCGGCGCAGGTCATGAAGGATACATACTTCTCCATGCTGAAGCCGCCCACAAAGGCACACAGTGCATTGAACAGCGTCACCGACAGTGCCAGAGACACCACCACCAGCACCGTCTTTTTCTTGTTTCGTCCCAAATTGGCAAAGGCCATCTGATGGAGCTTGGCTCCCCGGGTGCTGCGCTGTTTTTTCTTGGTCTGCATTGCATCCGTATATTTGGTAGCCTCCACCGGAGAGACCTTAGCTGCCATTTTTCCGGGCTTGGAACAGGACAAGAGCACCGTCAACAAGGCGAACAGCATAGAACCAAGGAAGATCACAGGCGATGTGCTGATAGTTGTGATGCCCGCATCCAACTGGGTGGAGCGCAAGACAACAGGAACCAAAACAGCGCCGATGCCATAGCCCAGCAGCAGCCCCGCCGGAATGCCGATCAGACAAAGCAGAAGTGCCTGCTGGCGAATGATGCGTTTGAGCTGCCGGGGCGTTGTGCCAATGGTTTTCAGAAGTCCGTAAAACCGGATATCCCCTGCAACAGAGATCTGAAAAATGTTATAGATGATAAGATACCCCGTGAAAATCACCAGCAGCAAAAAAGCTGCTATGGCGACCATCAGCTCTGGATCGAGCTGTGACTCCAGCTGGGATGAGGTATATCCCCAATTGACGCCGATTCGGACGCTGTTGGGATCGGTATAGCTGTCCCATGTGTAACCAAGATCGGTATCCACCTGCTCCATCTGCCCTTGAATGTTTGTGCCGGAGGCCAGCATGACATTCAAATCGGTGCGGAAAGGCTGTAAACCTGTTTTCACTGCCTGCGCTTCGATGTCATCTGCGTAATCACGGCTGATGTTGATGTAATGAACAGGCATTAGTTCATCATAGTCCCAATAGCCCACCAGCGTAAAGGTATCTGTTACAGTAAAGGCGGTTTGATCCTTGTCCGTAATGGAATAGGAAACCGTGACCTCGGCGCCCAGCTCCGGCGTTACGCCAAGCAGCTGCAAGGCTGCCGTATCCATGGCTACCTCTTTGCCGCTTTCGGGCATCCGTCCGATAGTAGGGGTTGCATAGCTCCATTTAGTGCAGTTGGCATCCATGTAGCTGATCTCTGCCGGTATTTTGACAAAGCCCCCCTCCGCAGCGATACCGATTACCTTCCGTACCCCCGTAGCCTTCACCTTTGGGTGGGCAGCGATGCGTTCCGCCTGCTCGGGAGAAACATCCTTAAAGGTGCCGTGTGCATAGCCGCCTACCTGCCGAAACTGGTAGGTTTCATAGCTGGCGTTCAGTGACAAGACAATGGTGAACATGGAAGTAAATAGCAGCGTTGTCAGCGCAATGGCAAAAATGGCGATCAGATTGCGACGACGGTTCGCATAAAGAGATTTTAAGCTGAGTTTTCGAATACATTTTCGATTTTTGACATTCATCGTAGCCACCTCCCGTTAGTTCTGGGAGACGATCCGACCATCTTCGATACGGATAATGCGGTCTGCCATCTGCGCAATTTCTTCGTTGTGAGTGATCATTACGATTGTCTGGGCGAACTTTTGACTGGTGACTTTCAAAAGGCTCAATACATCCTGGCTGGTTTTGGAATCCAGATTGCCGGTGGGTTCATCTGCCAGAATGATAGCGGGTGCTGCCGCCAGCGCACGGGCAATGGCTACTCGCTGCTGTTGACCGCCTGAGAGCTGATTGGGCAGCGCATCCAGACGGTCGCTCAGTCCAAGCGTCTGCACGATCTGCTGTACGAAATCCTTATTGACCTTGCCACCGTCCAGCTCAATGGGTAGAACGATATTTTCATACACATTCAGCACCGGAACAAGATTATATGCTTGGAACACAAAGCCAATTTTTCTACGGCGGAAGATGGTCAGGGCTTCATCCTTCAGGGAGAAAATATCCTGTCCGTCCACCATGACCGTGCCGCTTGTAGGGCGATCCAGCCCGCCCAGCATGTGCAGCAGCGTGGATTTGCCGGAGCCGGATGTGCCGACAATTGCAACAAATTCGCCCTTCTTTACACTTAAATCAACTCCATCCAACGCATGAACTGCGTTATTGCCGGAGCCATAAATCTTTTTCAGGTTTTTTGCCTGTAAAACTTCCATAAATGAGTACCTCCATGAAAAAATCTGTATGTATGAAAGAAAATGATCCTTTGATACATACAGATTATCGCATAGGAATCTTTCCACATTCTTTCCGGCGGAAAATGAAATCTAACAGTTTTGATAGAATTGTTGTTATTTCGGCAGAAATATGGAAAACGTACTTCCTTTTCCCGGAACGGAAGCAACCTTGATATAACCGCCCTCGCCGGATATGATCTGTCGGGCAAGGTATAAGCCAATGCCGACCCCTTCTTGTTTCTGCACACTATTTGAGCGGTAAAAACGGGCAAATATCTTTGCTTGCTCAGTTTCCGGGATGCCTGAACCGGTATCCGATATATCGATCCTTGCAAACATTTCATAGCTTACAGCAGAAATAGTAATGGTGCCATGCTCTGTATATTTGATGGCATTGTCTACGATATTAGCCAGCGCTTCCGCTGTCCATTTGAAGTCGAATACAGCAAAAGTATCGGTATCCTGCAGTTGCAAAGACAAACCTTTTTCAGAAGCCTTGGCGGCATATTGTTCTACTACGCTTTCAAGCAGAGGCTGCAACGCTACTTGCTGGGGGGCGAGTGAAATGATCCCGTTTTCCAGTCTGGAAAGCTTTACGAGAGAATCGATCAGAAATCGCAGCTTCTCCGATTGTTTATACAGTGCCTCCACATTTGCCTTCGCCGATGCAGGCAGAGTTTCCTCCATCAAAAGCTCGCTGTATAACAGCAGGTTTGAAATCGGCGTTTTCGTCTGGTGGGAAATGTCCGCAATCAAGGATTTGATTTTGTCTTTTTCCTGCGCTATATTTTGAGAAGATGCTTCTGCGGCAGAAAGATAGTGTGCAAACTTTGTTTCCAATGCAGATAGCTGGCTTTCATCAAAATTGGTTTCAGAAAAGGAGCCGGTCATGGCAGCGTCCAGCATCCTTTCGATTTCTTCCATCGTTTTTCTGATCTTCCTCCGCTCCCATAATACAGCAGCTATCGCCGCCAGAAAACATAGCAGTATGATCACAATGCCGGTTTTATTCATCTTTTGTCACCCAGCTATAACCGATTCCGTAGATGGTTTTAATGTATTTCTGTGCGCCAAGCTTATCCCTCAGACGCTTGATCGTAACAGACAAAGCATTTTCATCCACATATTCTGCGCCATCTGTCCAGATCCGGTCGACAAGGTCTCCACGGGTCATGGTTCGGCCTCGGTTTTCAACAAGCAGACGCAGTAATTTTTGTTCTGTTTTGCTCAATTCAACTTTTGAATCTCCCACATAAAAGGTCATAGCCTCAAAGTCAAAGTGAAATAGATCCATATGGAACGGCGCATTTTTATGGTTTGACGCTTGCTTTCGCAGTTGGGTATTCACCCTTGCACGCAAAACCGAAAGAGAAAAGGGCTTGGTAATATAATCATCAGCGCCTCTCTCCAGTCCGTCTACGATGTCCAGATCGGTGTCATTGGCAGTCAGCAGAATAACAGGAATTCCGGGCAGGTTTTCCTTGACCTCCCGAAGCAGCTCAAGCCCACTGCCATCCGGCAGATTGATATCCAGCAGGATCAGGGATACACCGCCGCAAAGCAGCTGTTCCTTCGCCATTTTTAGGTCTTGGCAGGAAATGATCTGCCGAGCATCTGCTTTCAGTGCTTTGCATAAGCCTTGATTCAAACCGATATCATCTTCAACAATCAGTAATTGCTCCATATATCTCACTCCCTCGTTATTCAAATGCCACCATTATTTCCTTGGGCAATTTTTCGTTCTCACAGTTCAGAAGATAGGCTATTGCTCTGTTTGTAAATTTGTTTGTTTTCACTGTATCCCAATCAGCAAGCCGGATGATCTCTGCTGTCTCGTTTTTTTACTTTCTTAATTGTATCATGCTAATGTAAAGAAATCCATATTCTCTGAAAAGTTGTCCTGTTTTTTGAAAAATCGGCATAACCATAGTAGAAAGAGTCAAACACCTGCCAATCACGGCGGGAATGGGGATTTATGGGCGTGGAAGCTAAGATAAGTGAAAAAATATAAAAAACATCTTGATTTTCATGAATACTTATGATATGATACCGCTCAAAGAAAAGGGAGTAGCGGCCATGAAGAGATAAAAGGAAATCCATTTTTTCTGAATGGTGCATAAATGCGTCAGAACGGTAGATGAAACTACCCGCATTATGAGATAATCAGCGAGACTTTTATTTCAGGCATTATAACAGTGCCTGGGATAAAAGTCTTTTTTTTCCCTTTTTGAACGCTTTACAACTATTGTTAGTAAGAGAGATGGAGGAGAAAAATGAATAAGCGAAATGGAAAAATGAAATATCTGGCAATCGGTGCTGCCGGGGTTATAGTGGCAGGGGGATTGGCTCTGGATACAACTTACCAGATTCAGGAGCAGGAACAGGCAGTACTCACAACCTTTGGAGTGCCAAAGGCAGTGAATGAAACGGGATTACATTTCAAAGTCCCTTTTGTACAGCAGGTGCAGAAGGTAAATACCACGATCCAGGGATTTCCAATCGGATACAGTATGGGGAACAATGCGGTGGTGGAAAATGAAGGAATCATGATCACTTCGGATTACAATTTTATTGATGTGGATTTCTTTGTAGAATATCGAATTTCAGAACCTGTAAAATACCTTTACACCTCTGAGCAGCCGGAAGAGATTTTAAAAAATATTGCGCAAAGCTGTATCCGAACTGTAATAGCAAGCTATAACGTGGATGAGGTTCTGACCACCGGAAAAGGAGAAATCCAGAGCAAGATCAAAGAAATGATTTTGAATCAGATGGAGGAACAGGATCTGGGAATTCAATTGGTCAACATAACAATACAGGATTCCGAGCCGCCTACTGAAGAAGTGATGAAAGCATTTAAAGAGGTGGAAACTGCGAAACAGGGAAAAGAAACGGCGCTTAACAATGCTAATAAATACAGGAACGAAAAGCTTCCCGAAGCGCAGGCCCAGGCAGATCAGATTATTCAGGATGCGGAGGCACAAAAACAGGTGAGGATCAATGAGGCAGAAGCTGAGGTGGCAAGATTTAATGCAATGTATGAGGAATATATGAAGAATCCTGAGACCACAAAAATGCGAATGTTCTATGAAACCATGGAAGATGTGTTACCTGGTATGAAGATTGTGATTGACAACGGAAGCGGCGTGGAAAAGATATTGCCGCTGGATTCTTTTGCCGGAGACTGGAAAACAGAAGAAGATACAAGTGAAGAAACTAAGTGAAGTTAAGATAAGTATCTGATAGAAAGGATAAAAAATTATGAAAATGAAAAAAGCGGCACTTATAGCAGGCATTCTCGGAGCAGTAATAATCGGTTCTTCCATAACTATAACCCAACAAAATGAATACAAGCTGATCCGTCAGTTTGGTAAAGTTGACAGAGTGATCTGCGAACCGGGAATCAGCTTTAAAATTCCATTGATAGAAAGAACACAGTCTTTACCAAAGGAAACGTTGTTATATGATTTGGAAGCATCTGATGTGATTACCAAGGACAAGAAAACCATGATCAGTGACAGCTATGTTTTGTGGAGAATTACAGATCCACTTAAATTTGCACAGACTCTGAACTCTTCTTTGGAAAACAGCGAAAGCCGAATTAATACGGCCGTATATAATGCCACAAAAAATGTGATCAGCAGTCTTTCCCAGGACAGAGTGATCACAAGCCGGGACGGAGAATTATCGGATATGGTGATGGAAGCCATTGGAGATAATATGGAACAATATGGAATAGAGCTGATTAAATTTGAAACAAAGCAGCTGGATCTGCCGGACGATAATAAGGCTGCTGTGTATGAGAGAATGATCTCAGAGCGTGATAATATTGCTGCTACATATAAAGCAGAAGGTGATTCAGAAGCAAAAGTAATCCAGAACAAGACAGATAAGGAAGTGACCATTCAGATTTCAGATGCGAAGAAGCAGGCTGAGATTTTGAAGGCAGAAGGGGAACAGGAATATATGAAAATTCTTTCCCAGGCTTATGGGGAAGATGAGAGAAGTGAATTTTATTCCTTCGTAAGAAGTCTTGAAGCACTGAAAGCTTCTATGCAAGGAGAAAACAAGACCGTTATTTTGTCATCGGATTCCCCGATTGCTCAGATTTTTGAGGGAAAATAATAAAAATTCTTGCATCTGCCGGTATTGACGTATATCATAAGGTACATAAGGAGTGACAAAAGATGGCGATAGTAAGAAAACACATATATTTTTCCGGGCAGGTGCAGGGAGTTGGATTTCGTTACCGTGCCAAAAATGCGGCGAGAGCCAATGATCTTACCGGCTGGGTGGACAATCTGTGGGATGGCAGAGTGGAAATGGAAGTCCAGGGAGAGCTTTCCGGAATTGAGCGTATGATTCAGGAAATCGAGATGGGAAGTTTCATCCGGATTGAGAATTATCAGATGGAAGACCTGCCTGTGGATGAAAGGGAGTGGAGCTTTTATTCGAAATAAAAAGGGATGCCAGGAGCAATGGGAATTTTGCTTCTGGTATTTTTTTGTGTAATAGGAATATTACGGAGTAATTTCCTATTACACAAAAAACGCTCCGCGAGCAAATAGCAAAGCGGATATTGAAAAAACAGGATTGACATTCAGAAACATGCCCCTTATAATTAGTTCGTGCACGAACAGTTCGAACCCGAACAGTTCGCACATGAACTATTTTGTATGGAAGTATATGAAAGAAGGGAAAGATGGAGAAAAAGAAGAAAACTGGTCCTGATGAGTGCTGCAGGGCGGAACGGCAAATAGGGTATGAGGTTCGTACTCTCAATCAGGTAATTGGGCGTCTGGTGAATTCGTATCAGTCCAAGGTGGATGAGAAAGCCGGAATTAACCGCATGCAGGGTTGGATCATTGGTTATCTGTACCGGCATTCAGAAGAAGCTGTTTTTCAGAAAGACCTGGAAGCAGAATTTCAGATGGCGCGTTCTACTGCGTCAGGAATCCTTCAGGCAATGGAGAAGAAAGGGCTTATTACCAGAGAATCTATTCCAAGAGATGCCAGGTTGAAGCGTCTGGTGCTTACGGAAAAGGGGATGGAATTTCAGATGGAAATTATGGAGAATTTTGACAGGATCCAGGATGTGTTAAAGTCTGATATTCCCCAGGAAAAACTGGAATGCTTCCTGGAAGTTCTGGACATGATCCGGGAAAATGCCCAAAGAGAGTGCTGTCTGCGGGATGAAAACTAACAAAAAAGAAAGGGGAGAACCTGATGATAAAGACATTACTTGCCCAGGTAAAGGAGTTTAAGAAGGCCTCCTTCCTCACACCGGTATTTATGATACTGGAGGTTGTGGTGGAGACAATGATTCCTCTTGTAATGGCAGATATGATCGACAACGGTGTGGAAGCCGGTAATATCAGTTATCTTTACAGAAAAGGTGCCATTATGGCGCTTCTTGCTGTTGCAGGACTTGTTACCGGTATTCTTGGGGGAAAATACGGAGCATACGCATCCTCCGGTTTTGCCCGTAATCTTCGTAAAGCAATGTATACGAACATTCAGACATTTTCATTTTCAAACATTGACAAGTTCAGTACTGCAAGTCTGATCACACGTCTGACTACAGACGTGACCAACCTGCAGAATGCATACCAGATGATCCTGCGTATGTGTACCCGTGCCCCGGCCAGTCTGATCTGTGCCATGGCGATGGCGTTTATGATCAATGCAAGGGTTGCCAGCATTTACCTTATTGCCGTTATTTTTCTTGGATGTTTTCTCGTATTTATTATGAAAAAGGCGACGAAGTATTTCCGGGAAGTATTTGAGAAATATGACGATTTAAATGCCAGCGTGCAGGAGAATATCAGCGCAGTCCGCGTTGTGAAGGCTTATGTACGTGAGGAATATGAGACCACTAAGTTTCAGAAAGCCTGCAATAAAGTTTACGAAATGTTTGTAAGAGCTGAGAAGCTGGTAGTTATGAATATGCCGGTTATGCAGTTTACAGTATATGCATGTATTCTTGGAATCAGCTGGCTTGGTGCGAACATGATCGTTGGCGGCAGTCTGACTACAGGTGAATTGATGAGTCTTCTTACATATTGTATGAATATTCTTATGAGCCTTATGATGCTTTCCATGGTATTTGTTATGGTCACCATGAGCGCAGCAAGTGCAGAGCGTGTAACTGAGGTTATCAATGAAACAGCAGATCTTCATGATCCGCAGGATCCGGTTATGGAAGTTGCAGACGGAAGTATTGAATTTGACCATGTGGATTTCAGCTATAAGAAGGACAGTAAGGAGCCGGTGCTGAAGGATATCAATCTTTCTATCCGCGCAGGAGAAACTATTGGTATTATCGGTGGAACCGGAAGTGCCAAGTCCAGTCTGGTAAACCTGATCAGCCGTCTTTATGATGTGAGCTCCGGATCAGTGAAAGTTGGCGGCGTGGATGTGCGTGACTACCATATGGATAGTCTGCGTAACCAGGTAGCAGTTGTACTTCAGAAGAATGTGCTGTTTTCCGGTACCATTCTGGAGAATCTGCGCTGGGGAAATAAAGAGGCTTCGGAGAAAGAGTGCCGCAGAGCGTGTCAGCTTTCCTGTGCGGATGACTTCATTGAGAAAATGCCGGACAAATACAATACTTATATTGAGCAGGGCGGAACCAATGTTTCCGGCGGTCAGAAACAGCGTCTGTGTATCGCCAGAGCTCTTCTTAAGAAACCCAAAGTACTGATTCTGGATGATTCCACAAGTGCGGTAGATACTGCCACAGATGCACGTATCAGAAGAGCTTTTGCAGAAGAAATTCCGGATACTACCAAGCTGATCATTGCACAGCGTATTTCCAGTATTCAGAGTGCGGACAGGATCATTGTCATGGATGAGGGAAAAATCAGCGGATTTGGAACTCATGAGGAACTGATGAAAACCAATGCCATTTATCAGGAGGTTTATAATTCACAGATAAAGGGTGGTGGAGATTTTGATGAGAATAGAGGAGGTGAGCAGGCATGAGCAATGAAAGACCGATAAAGAAGCCAGGCCGCAGCGGGGCAGCCTTCCGTTCAGGCCCTATGGTAGAGAATCCGGGCAAGATGCTTGGAAGAATGATGGGGTATATTTTTAAGAACTACAGGATCCATATTATTGTAGTTGTGATCGGCATTGTGGTAAGTGTTCTTGCCAATGTGCAGGGAACCATGTTTATGAAGACTTTGATTGACCAGTATATCATGCCTATGCTTCAATCTGAGACTCCGGATTTCCATCCTCTTGCAATGGCAATTCTTCGTGTAGCCTGTTTTTATGCAATTGGGGTGGCGTGCACATATACGTACAACCGTCTGATGATCTATGTCAGTCAGGGCACCCTACGCAATCTTCGAAATGAGATGTTTGAGCGCATGGAAACACTTCCTGTTAAATATTTTGATACACATGCACATGGCGATATCATGTCTATCTACACCAATGATATTGATACACTGCGCCAGATGATCAGCCAGAGTATTCCACAGCTGATCTCCAGTGTGATCACCATTGTCAGTGTATTGGTAAGTATGATTATTTTGAATGTGCCTCTTACCATCGTGACTCTGGTCATGGTTGGAGTGATGCTGGTGGCAAGTAAAAATCTTGCAGGACTCAGCGGCAAGTATTTCATGGAGCAGCAGAAGAATCTTGGTATTGTAAATGGTTACATCGAGGAAATGATGGAAGGCCAGAAGGTTGTAAAGGTATTCTGCCATGAGGAAGAAAGCCTTGAGAAGTTTAATGAGCTGAATGACCAGCTGTTTGAGAGCGCAAATAATGCCAACAAATTTGCAAACGTGCTGATGCCTACCTGTGCGCAGATTGGAAATATCAGCTATGTGCTGTGCGCCATTGTTGGAGGCGTGCTGGCCGTAAACGGTGTGGGTGGATTTACTCTTGGCGGCCTGGCAAGTTTTCTTACTTTTAACAAGAGCTTCAGCCAGCCGATCAACCAGGTAAGCCAGCAGTTTAACAGTATTGTTATGGCACTTGCCGGAGCGAAGCGTATCTTCGACCTTCTGGACGAGAAGCCGGAGGTAGATGACGGATATGTGACCCTGGTAAATGTGAAAGAAGAGAATGGTAAGCTGGTTGAGTCCGAGAAACGTACAGGACGCTGGGCATGGAAGCATTTTCACAAAGCCACTGGCAAAACAGATTATATCGAATTGAAAGGTGATATTGTTCTGGATGGCGTTGACTTCGGATATCGTGATGACAAGATCGTGCTTCACGATGTGAAGATGTATGCGAAGCCAGGACAGAAAATTGCATTTGTCGGCTCCACGGGTGCCGGTAAGACGACAATTACCAATCTTCTGAATCGTTTCTATGATATTCAGGATGGTAAGATCCGTTATGATGGCATCAATATAAATAAGATCAAAAAGGGTGATCTGAGACGTTCCATGGGTATCGTTCTTCAGGATACTAATCTGTTTACTGCTACCGTTATGGAGAATATCCGTTATGGAAAACTGGATGCCACAGATGAGGAAGTTATTGCAGCTGCCAGGCTGGCGAATGCGGATGGCTTTATCCGAAGACTGCCGGATGGTTATCATACTATGCTTCGCAATAATGGTGCTAATTTAAGCCAGGGACAGAGACAGCTGCTTGCAATTGCCAGGGCGGCAGTAGCAGATCCGCCGGTTCTGATCCTGGATGAGGCTACCAGCTCTATTGATACCCGTACAGAGAAGCTTGTACAGGATGGTATGGATAAGCTGATGGAAGGCAGAACTACATTTGCTATTGCACATAGATTATCTACAGTCAGAAACAGCGACTGTATTATGGTTCTGGAGCAGGGACGTGTTATTGAGAGAGGCTCTCATGATGAGTTAATTGCGCAGAAAGGTAAATATTATCAGCTGTATAATGGGTGATATGGGGTAAATAAGTAAGAGGTAACGTTTGGAAGGTTCAAGCGTTACCTCTTACTTTGGGCTTTGAATGATTTTTCAAACACGCTCTAGAGCGCGTTATTTTTCACTGGCAGTTTCTTTCTGCGGCAGCTGGGCAAGAACGATAGCCCCGAACATTACCACACAACCGATGATTTCCCGGGTGCTTAATTTCTGTCCTAAGATAATCCAGCCGGCGAGGACAGAGATGCAGGATTCCAGACTGAGAATCAGGGAGGCTACGGTTGGGTTCATATTTTTCTGGCCCACGATCTGGAGGGTGTAGGCGACACCGCAGGACATAACGCCGGCATAGAGAGTAGCGCCCCAGGCACCACTGAATGAAGAAAGATTGGGATGCTCCAGAATTATGGCTGGGATAGCAGTGAGGATTCCGCAGACCAGAAACTGGATGCAAGACATTTTTACTCCATCTGTCTTTGGTGAAAAGTAATCAATGACCAGAATGTGCAGGGAAAACAGGAAAGCACAGATCAGGACCAGAAAGTCTCCCTTTCCAATGGAAAAGCCGTCTGTGATGCAAAGCAGATAGAGACCAATCAGTGCCATTACAACCGCAACCCAGATAAAAGGACTGCATTTCTTTTTCATAAAAAGTCCAAGGATCGGGACGATGATAATGTAGCATGCAGTGAGAAAACCTGCTTTTCCAACGGAGGTGTACTGGATGCCAAACTGTTGGAAGTTGGAAGCAAGACACAGGCAGATACCGCAGATTATGCCGCCGGCAATTAAGGTTTTGTTGCGGGAAAATGGATTTGAACCGCTGGATGCCATTGGCTGTCTGTCGGATTCTGTGAAATCAGCTGAATTGCTCTGTGGATTTATTTTATTGAGCAGTAAAATAACCGGGATCAGCACCAGAGAACCGATAATGTTTCTTGTGGCATTGAAAGTGAGAGGGCCGACAGCTTCACCGCCCTCACTTTGTGCTACAAAGGCGATTCCCCAGATCGTTGCTGTCAAAAGGAGAATCAGTGAATTTTTTAATGGTATTTGTTGTTTTTTCATAATGGATTATCCCCTCGTAAAATTTACAAAAATGCCCTCCTTTAACAGGAGGGGCATCATCGTTTAAATTATCTTTCCATCATGCTGATGGATTCAATTCCTACACTTCCACCTCGGACTACTTCGATGCGGCCGAATTCTTCTTTGATCAGTTTGACAACTGCATCATTTTTGGTCGCTGTTTGTACGAATTCCAGAAGCAGGCTGTCTTTACCGTAATCAATGACTCTGGCTTTGAAAGTCTCAGCAATCTGGAATAATTCAACTTTGTCCTCAGAAGAGCAGTTAAAAACCTTGATGTAAAGAATCTCTTTCATGCGGACGAACATATTGGTGAAATCAATAACTTTGATGACTTCTACCATTCGGTTCAGCTGTTTCTTGATCTGTTCGAACGTTTCATCGTCGCTTACAGTTCCGATGGTCATTCGGGAAACGGTAGGATCCTCTGTAGTACCAACGGTGAGGCTGTCCAGGTTATAGCTTTTGCCGGAGAAAAGTCCGGAAATCTTGGACAGAACACCTACCTGGTTTTCTACGTAGAGGGAAATCCATCTTTTTTTCATGCCTTTATCTGCCATTGGATAAACCTCCTGTTAATTAACAATCCATAATTAAATCTTCCAGTGTTCCGCCAGGCTTTACCATCGGATAAACCATTTCTTCAGGATCAATGATGAACTCGATCAGAGTCGGAACTTTGGTATTTTTCTTTGCTTCTTCAAAGGCTGCGGCAACCTCATTTTTATTGAAAACCCGGATCCCTTTGGCACCGTAGCTTTCTGCCAGCTTTACAAAATCCGGTGTATATTTCGGGTATTCCTCGCCATTTGTACGGCGGGAAAGGGCACCGGAGCGAAGATTGGTCATGCTGTAGCGTTTGCCATAGAAAAGCTTCTGCCACTGACGAACCATACCAAGATATTCGTTATTAAATACACAAAGGATCAGTGGAAGCTCTTCCAGAACAGCTGTGGCAAATTCCTGAATATTCATCTGCATTCCACCGTCGCCGGAAATAACAATAACCGGTTTGTCCGGATTACCGATCTTTGCGCCTACACCACCGGGAAAACCGTATCCCATGGTGCCAAGTCCTCCGGACATAACAAGCTGTTTGCCTGGTGTGATCTCAGCATACTGGGAAACCAGCATCTGGTGTTGTCCGACATCCGTGACAATGATGGCTTCTTCAAACTGGCAGTTGATCTGGTTAATGATGTCAACCGGACTTAATCTGTCATTTGGACGCATTACAAGAGGATGTTCCTGCTTCCAGCTGTTTATTTCACTGTTCCATTTTTTGCTGGCATAGTCGGAAACGTATTCGGACATTTTTGCAAGGGCATCTTTTGCATCTGCAACGATTGGAATATCTACCTGGATGTTTCTGGAAATAGAGGCCGTGTCAATGTCAATATGGATAATCTGGGCATTAGGGGCAAATTCATGAAGCTTTCCTGTGATTCGGTCGTTAAAACGTGTTCCAATGGAAAAAAGTACGTCACAGTTGCTTACAGCCATATTGGCTGCATAGGCACCGTGCATGCCAAGGTTTCCGATAAAAAGCGGATGGTTGGTAGGAATTGCACCTCGTCCCATAATAGTAGTTACAACCGGAACACCGGTCTTTTCCACTACTTCCTGGAATACCTTATTGGCATGGGAAATATTGATTCCGCCGCCTGCCAGGAAGAGAGGCTTCTTTGCATTGGAAAGTGTTTTGATCGCACGTTTCAGCTGTCCGATGTGGACACTGGTGTTTGGCTTGTAGCCGCGGATATTTACGCTCTTTGGATATTCTGCACTGCCAAGTTCAGCCATTACATCCTTGGGCAGGTCAATAAGAACCGGTCCAGGGCGTCCGGTACGTGCAATATAGAAGGCTTCCTTGATGATACGTCCAAGATCTTCACGGTTGCGTACAGTGACTCCATACTTGGTAATACTGCGGGTAATTCCTACAATATCAACTTCCTGGAATGCATCGTTTCCAATCAGATGACGTGCTACCTGACCGGTGAAGCACACCAGAGGAACGCTGTCGTAATTGGCTGTAGCAAGGCCTGTGACAAGGTTGGTAGCACCAGGACCGCTTGTTACAAGACATACGCCAACTTTTCCAGTGGTACGTGCGTAAGCATCGGCTGCGTGAACCAGTGCCTGCTCGTGACGTGGAAGGATTACGGTGACATCATCCTGTTTGTATAATTCATCGCTGATATCGATGGTACATGCTCCGGGATAACCGAAAACGTACTCAACACCTTCTTCTTTCAGTGCTTTTACCAGCAGCTTATTGCCTGATATCTGTTTCATTTAGTGAAGATACCTCCTTTTCGCCGGGGAAAAACCCCACAATATAATTATAAAAAATCTCCCACAAGTTGTGACGCACATCTTGCAGAAAGCCTTTTTCAAACACGCTCTAGAGCAAACGATATTTAATCAATATTATAGCGTTAACGTGGAAAAGTGTCAATAAAGTTCACAGAAAACCAGAGAATTGCGGCGCGAAATCATGCAAAGCATGATTCTTTTGCATCGCGAAGCGTGTTACTGGTCACGGAGGGAACAGTAACACGTTGAATTAAAAGAGATGGGAAAAAGAAAGGGATAACTGGTCAAAACGTGGATTTTGTGATAAGATATGCAGAACAAAAGTGTACTGAGAAAGAAAGGAAGAGGTTGAAAATAGTGGAACTAAATAAGGAAAATATGAAAAAGATAAGGTGGCTGATCGCTTTTTCAGTGCTTCTGTATCTGGGAGTGCAGAATCTGGATGTGGTGCTGAAGTATGTGAAAATTGTGTGGGGACTTCTTCTGCCATTTGTGTTGGGTGGAGCTATGGCGTTTGTGCTGAATGTACCTATGGCATTTATTGAGCGGCATGTTTTTGGAAAAGCAAAGGAAAAAGAAGACAGGAGGGGACGTGCAGCAGCAAAATTTGCAAGACCGGTGAGCCTGCTCTTTTCCATTGTTCTGGTGGTGCTGGCGATTCTCGTTGTAGTACTGATTGTGGCACCGGAGCTTGGAAGAACTCTGGTAAATGTTGTGAAAAAGGTGGAAGAAGATATTCCGTTAGTTCAGAAATGGCTGACAGATACCTTCCAGAGTGATTCTGAAATTGTGAAATGGGCATCTACCATAGAAATTGATCCGCAGAAAATTATTGATTCTATTGTGAGCGTTTTGAGAAGTGGGGCGGACAATCTGGTATCCTCCACTATTACCGTGACTATGGGACTGGTGAGCATGGCTATGAATTTTGCAATTGGTTTTGTGTTTTCCTGTTATGTGCTCCTTCAGAAAGAGAAGCTGGGCAGGCAGGTCCTGAAAGCGGCTTATGCGATTTTACCTGTGAAAACAGTGGAATATCTGGGACATGTTTGTACACTGGCAAGTAAGGTGTTTTCAAGCTTTATTACCGGGCAGTGCATAGAGGCGGTGATCCTGGGAAGCATGTTCTTTGTTTCCATGACGATCGGAAGATTTCCATATGCAATGCTGATCGGAGTGCTGATCAGTTTTACGGCGCTGATTCCTGTGTTTGGCGGAATTATTGGATGCTGGGTGGGATTTTTCCTGATTTTGATGGTAAGTCCTCTGAAAGCTTTGGCATTTCTTATATTGTTCTTGATCCTGCAGCAGATTGAGGGAAATCTGATCTATCCTCACGTAGTTGGAAACTCTGTGGGACTGCCGGCAATCTGGGTACTGGTTGCAGTGACTCTGGGCGGAAATCTTATGGGAATTGTGGGAATGCTGATTTTTATTCCGTTGGTGTCTGTAATTTATACATTGTTTAAGGAATGGGTGTCTGAGAGGCTGGAGCAGAAGAAGGTAAAAATCAGTTGAGAAAATTTTTAATGAGCGCTGGTTGCTAAATAAAATAAGCGCTGGAAAATAATTGGTTTACATAAAACAAAAAAGCTGCAAAAAAACATCTCCGGGAGGATTAAGAACTTCCGGAGATATTTTTTGCTTATTTTTATGAAGATCAGTCGTTGGTCTGTTTCTGACTTTCTACTTCTGCAAGCTTCATTGCACGAACTTTCAGCGGCAGACCGAACAGAGTGATGAATCCGTCTGCATCATGGTGATCGTACATATCACCTGTTGTGAAGGAAGCAAGAGATTCATTGTAAAGGCTGTATGGAGAAGTGGTTCCTGCTTTGATGATGTTGCCTTTATAAAGTTTGAATTTTACTTCACCAGTTACATATTTCTGTGTGGACTCTACGAATGCCTGGATTGCCTCACGAAGTGGTGTGAACCATTTTCCTTCGTAAACAACCTGAGCCAGCTGGCTGCCAAGTTTCTTCTTGGTTTCCAGAGTTTCACGATCAAGGATCAGCTCCTCAAGCTGTTCATGTGCTTCCATAAGGATTGTTCCACCAGGAGTCTCATAAACACCACGGGATTTCATACCTACAACACGGTTCTCAACGATATCGATAATGCCGATTCCGTTCTCGCCGCCAAGTTTGTTCAGTTCTGTGATGATCTCGGAAACTTTCATTGCCTTTCCATTTAAGGTCTTTGGAACACCTGCCTCAAATGTCATGGTGATTTCGGTCTCTTTATCCGGAGCTTTCTCAGGTGTTACGCTGAGTACTAACATATCATCATAGTTTGGAGCCTGCGCCGGATCCTCAAGTTCAAGTCCCTCATGGCTGATGTGCCACAGGTTACGGTCACGGCTGTAGCTGTGTTTTGCATCGAATGGAAGGTTGATACCATGAGCCTGGCAGAACGCGATCTCGTCTTCACGGGACTGCATGGTCCAAACGTCTGTCATACGCCATGGAGCAATGATCTTGATGTCTGGTGCAAGAGCTTTGATTCCAAGCTCAAAACGGATCTGGTCATTTCCTTTACCAGTTGCGCCGTGACAGATTGCAACAGCGTTCTCTTTTCTTGCAATCTCAACCAGTTTCTTGGCAATAGCAGGACGTGCCATGGAAGTACCAAGAAGATATTTGTGCTCATATACAGCACCTGCCTCAACACACGGCATAATATAGTTGTCGCAGAAGTCATCTACGATATCCTCAATATATAATTTGGAAGCTCCGGAAAGCTTTGCTCTTTCCTCAAGTCCGTCCAGCTCATTTCCCTGTCCGCAGTTAACGCAGCAGCAGACAACATCATAATCAAATGTTTCTTTCAGCCACGGAATCAATGCTGTGGTATCAAGTCCGCCTGAATATGCAAGTACAACTTTTTCTTTCATAATATTTACCTCTTTTCTTTTATCCCTCTGAAACAGATAGGGTTATAAAGCATATTAAATTTTGAATAAATATTCATCGTGATAACGGCTCTTACGTTCTGTACGTTATTCACAAAGAATAATATACAACAATACTCATAAATATGCAATAGTAAATTTGAAAAAAATTTATAAAAACTTTGCATAAAAATGCATCATATAATAGGTAAATACGCGTTGAAATGCACAAAAAAAGATAGATTGAATGGAAAATAAGGAAAAAATGACTATTGCATAATATGCAAAGAAGATGTATAATTCATTCATCATTGTTTATAAAGCACATGTTACTGTTCACTCCGTTCACAAAACGGACATTGTTGCCAGTGAACAGAGTAACAAGTATGAGTTCTAGAGCCTGTTTGAAAAAGCATGCTTTTGACACCATAATAATGGAGGACACTAAAATGATAAAAGCTGGAATTATTGGAGCAACCGGTTATGCGGGAAATGAAATTGTACGTCTCCTTCTGGGACATAAAAATGTGGAAGTAGCATGGTATGGATCCAGAAGCTACATTGATAAAAAATATGCAGGAATTTATCAGAACTTTTTTAAGCTGGTAGATGCAAAATGTATGGACGATAACATGGAAGCTCTGGCAGATGAGGTTGATGTGATTTTCACTGCAACACCGCAGGGGCTGTGTGCTTCTCTTGTAAATGAGGGAATCCTTTCCAGAGCGAAAGTAATTGATTTAAGTGCAGACTTCCGTATTAAAGATGTGAAGAAATATGAAAAATGGTACGGAATTGAGCACAAATCCCCTCAGTTTATTGATGAAGCTGTGTACGGATTATGTGAGATTAACCGTGAGGACATCAAAAAAGCTCGTCTGATCGCGAATCCGGGATGCTATCCAACTTGTTCTACACTTTCTATTTACCCATTGTTAAAGGCTGGAATGATTGATCCGAACACGATTATTATTGATGCTAAATCCGGAACGACGGGTGCTGGAAGAGGGGCTAAGGTTGATAATCTTTATTGTGAAGTAAATGAAAATATCAAGGCTTACGGTGTTGCCACACACAGACATACACCAGAGATCGAAGATCAGTTAGGATATGCCTGCGGACAGGAAGTGACCATTAATTTTACCCCGCATCTTGTTCCAATGAACAGAGGCATTCTGGTTACAGCATACGCTTCCCTGACAAAGGATGTGACCTACGAAGAAGTAAAAGCTGCTTATGATGCATGCTATGAGAATGAGACATTTGTGAGGGTTCTGGATAAGGATGTGTGTCCGCAGACAAAGTGGGTAGAGGGCAGTAATTACGTGGATGTGAATTTCAAGATCGATCCGAGAACCCACAGAATCATCATGATGGGAGCTATTGACAACCTGGTAAAAGGTGCTGCCGGACAGGCAGTTCAGAATATGAATCTGATGTTTGGGTTTGATGAAGCGGAAGGATTATTACAGGTTCCGATGTATCCGTAAAAGTGAAATTGGAGACAGGCTCCGGGCCTGATTTCAGGACTGAGTTACATTGAAAAATAAACATATAATTTGCCTGATCGGGCAAAGGAGGAGTATCAATATGGAAATAATTACAGGTGGTGTTACCGCAGCAAAGGGGTTTAAAGCAGCTGCGGCGGCAGCAGAAATTAAATACAAAGGCCGTACAGATATGGCCATGGTTTACAGTGAAGTTCCATGTGTTGCAGCTGGCACTTTTACAACAAATGTGGTGAAGGCAGCTCCGGTAAAATGGGATCAGAATGTGGTCTATAATCACCCATCTGCACAGGCTGTGATCTGCAACAGCGGTATTGCAAATGCATGTACCGGAGCAGAAGGATATGGCTATTGTAAGGCGACTGCTGATGCAGCTTCTGAGATACTTGGAATCCCTGCAGATAGCGTGCTGGTTGCATCTACAGGCGTGATTGGAATGCAGATTCCGATTGACAGAATTGTAAATGGTGTAAAGGCTATGGCTCCGAAGCTTGACGGTTCTTTAGAGGCCGGAACAGAGGCAGCCAAGGCTATCATGACTACAGATACCGTAAAAAAAGAGGTTGCTGTACATATCGAAATTGGTGGAAAAACAGTAACAGTTGGCGGTATGTGCAAGGGATCCGGAATGATCCATCCTAATATGTGTACCATGCTTGGATTTGTCACAACAGATGCTGCAATTTCCAAGGAAATGCTTCAAAAAGCACTAAGTGCAAATATTAAAGATACCTTTAATATGGTTTCTGTAGATGGCGATACTTCCACAAATGACACTGTTTTGCTCCTTGCAAACAGCATGGCAGGCAACCCTGAGATCACAGAAGAGGGTGCTGATTTTGATAAATTTATGGAGGCTTTGAATTATATTAATACCTGTTTATCAAAGAAAATTGCAGGTGACGGAGAGGGTGCGACTGCACTTTTTGAAGTGAAAATTGTGGGCGCTAAGACAAAAGAAGATGCAGTTACGCTTAGCAAATCCGTAGTAACTTCTTCTCTTACAAAGGCTGCAATTTATGGTCACGATGCAAACTGGGGACGGATTTTGTGCGCTATGGGATACTCTGGAGTGCAGTTTGATCCGGAAAAAGTTGACCTGTATTTTGAGAGCCGCGCAGGAAAATTAAAGATTATTGAGAACGGTGTTTCAACAGGATATGATGAAGCAGAGGCAACCAGAATCCTGTCTGAGGATGAGGTAACAGCTATTGCAGATGTGAAGATGGGTGACGCAAAAGCAACTGCATGGGGCTGTGATCTTACTTATGATTATGTGAAAATTAATGCAGATTATCGTTCTTGATATTAAAGCTTGAGAGTGTGTAAATTAGATGCCAGAGGAAGACTGAAAGGCATGCAGTTGTAGGACTTTTGTAACATAAAGATATAGGAAAGAAAGGTTAAGAGAAAAAATGGTAAATCAGAAATATCTTGATAAGGCAGAGGTACTGATTGAGGCGCTTCCTTACATACAGCGTTTTAACCGTAAAATTGTTGTAATAAAGTATGGCGGAAGTGCTATGCTGGATGAAAAATTGAAGGCGAATGTAATTAAGGATGCAGTTCTCCTGAAACTGGTTGGATTTAAGCCAATTATCGTACATGGTGGCGGCAAGGAAATCAGCAAATGGGTTGGAAAAGTAGGCATGGAGGCTAAGTTTATCAATGGTCTTCGGGTAACAGATTCCCAGACAATGGAAATAGCAGAAATGGTCCTTGCCAAAGTAAACAAAGAACTTGTTTCCCATGTGGAATCTCTTGGCGTACAGGCTGTTGGTATCAGTGGAAAAGACGGTGGATTGCTGAAATGTAAGAAGAAATATTCCAATGGAGAGGATATTGGATTTGTAGGGGATATTACAGAAGTAAACCCGAAAATTCTTTATGATCTGCTGGAAAAAGATTTTCTTCCGATTGTTTTTCCAATTGGATTTGATGATAATTATGACAGCTATAACATTAATGCAGATGATGCAGCCTGCGCAATTGCAGAGGCTGTACATGCAGAGAAGCTTGCATTTCTTTCTGATATTGAGGGAGTTTATAGGGATAAAGATGATCCGTCATCTCTGATTTCTGAGCTTCATATTCAGGATGCCAGAAAACTGATCGAGGATGGATATGTTGGCGGCGGAATGATTCCGAAGCTGAATAACTGTATTGAAGCAATTGAGCATGGTGTTAACCGGGTTCATATTCTTGATGGAAGAATTCCTCATAGTTTACTGTTGGAAATCTTTACAAACAAAGGTATCGGAACTGCTATTTTAAGAGAGGATGGAGAGAAATATTACCATGAACATGAATAATCAGATGGAAGAAGCGGAGTCCAGTATTCTTCATACATATAATCGTTTTCCTGTTGTTTTTGAACGTGGAGAGGGTGTGCACCTTTTTGATTCTGAAGGCTCCAAATATCTGGATTTTGCAGCAGGAATTGCTGTAAATTCGCTTGGATATCATTATCCTGGATATGATGAAGCACTGAAAGAACAGATTGATAAGCTGACTCATATTTCTAATTTGTATTACAATGAGCCAATTATCGAAGCTGGCGCAAAGCTGGTAAATGCAAGCCGCATGGACAAGGCTTTCTTTACAAACAGTGGTACAGAGGCTATTGAAGGTGCATTAAAGGCTGCGAAAAAGTATGCTTATGAACGTGACGGACATGCAGATCATGAGATCATTGCCATGAATCATTCTTTCCATGGCAGATCTATTGGAGCACTTTCTGTCACTGGAAATGCACATTACCGTGAGCCTTTTGAGCCGCTCATGGGTGGTGTGAAATTTGCTGATTTCAATGATCTTGAGAGTGTAAAAGCCCAGGTTACAGATAAAACATGTGCAATTATTATGGAGACCGTACAGGGAGAAGGCGGTATTTATCCAGCGGAAAGAGAGTTTCTGGAGGGCGTTCGCGCACTGTGTGATGAGAAAGATATTCTCCTTATTCTGGATGAAATCCAGTGCGGAATGGGACGTTCCGGATATTATTTTGCATGGCAGGCATACGGTGTACAGCCGGATATTATGACCTGTGCAAAAGCGCTTGGATGCGGTGTTCCTGTTGGTGCATTTGTGTTGAGTAAGAAGGTTGCACAGGCTTCTTTGAAGCCGGGAGACCATGGTACAACTTATGGCGGAAATCCGTTTGTATGTGCGGCTGTAAGCAAGGTTTTTGACATTTATGAGAAGGATATGATCCTTACTCATGTACAGGAATTAACCCCATATCTTGAAAAAAAACTGGATGAACTTGTGGAAAAACATGAGTGTGCTGCAGCAAGAAGAGGTATGGGATTCATGCAGGGAATCGTCATTGCAGGACGACCTGTAGGAGAGATTGTTAAGAAGGCTCTGGAGAAGAAACTGCTGGTTATTTCTGCAGGAAGCGACGTGCTTCGTATTGTGCCTCCGCTTGTGATTACCAAGGCGGATATCGATGAAATGGCGGAGATTTTGGATGAATGTCTGGCGTAAATCAGGGCTGGAGTTTTGGTGAAAAAATAGGTGAAAATTAAAAAAGATTCACTAAAAAAGCATTGTAGGTTGATTTTAAGCTATAAATGAGAATAAAATGACAGAAAAAAGGTACTTTGAAATGGTTTTCAGGTACCTTTTTTCTATTGCTCAAGATTCTGTTTTAAAAAATTATTCCGGCAATCGCTCATAAATCCTGACATACATCTTGTCAAAAGTTGGGGGATGGAACTTTTTACACTGTATAGAGTACAGCTGCTTAAAAGCTTTTTGTGAATTTACTCTTCTGCGAAGTCGAATTCGTCTTTAAATTTCTCTTTGAAAATGTCAAAAACAGCGGTGAGAATGTCATCGTCATCAACGAAAACATAGCTCTCGTTTTCTTCATTTCCGTCGTCCTCAACCTGAAGAATCAGTACTTCTTCATCTTCGTTCTCGTCCTCACCTTCCACGTCCTCTACAGGTGGGAGAAGAACTGCGTAGCGCTTTCCTTCATACTCAACAAGGTCCAGGAACTCAAAATCCATGTCTTCCCCGTTTTCGTCGGTGAGGGTGATGATCTCGATTTCCTCTTCTGCTGGGGTACCAATGTTCTTTTCGTCTGCCATTGTGATTCTCCTTTCAAGTTGACATGCCAGCCCGGCTGTCATATTTGTTGAAAATATTATATCAATTGTGAGAGCTGTTGAATAGATGGAAAATATAGAAAATTTCGAAAATATTTTTGCATAATGTCAGAAGAAAGACTGGAAAAGCGGTTTTCAGTAGAGATATAACAGGATTGCAAGGTTGTTTTGGGAAAATATAAAAAACCTGTTGACAAGTAAAGTTGTCAATGATATTATGCAAATACAAGGAATGACAAATAAACTTGTCATAATGACAATGAAATAAGTCATTTCAAAAAAATGAATACACTACGAATGAGAAAGGAGCCTTTGAAATGGCGCTGGAGAATCGATTGAAGGAATATCGTGCCAGGCTTGGAATCAATCAGGCGGACATGGGGAAACTGGCTGGTGTGTCCAGACAGACGATCAGCCTGATTGAGAGGGGAGACTATTCACCTTCAGTGACGCTGGCTTTGAAGCTGGCGAAGATCTGTCAGGTGACAGTGGAAGATATTTTTACTTATACGGAGGATGGAGAAGATGAATAAGGGAAAATCTAAGAAGAAAATGAATTCCTATTTAAAAATGGTACTGATTATGCTGGCTGGTGGTGTTGTTGGAGGAATTTTTGGCTTTGTTACATCATACACTGGGGAGAATTCTATAGCAGCTATTGGGCATGGGATGAATGCATTTCTTTTGGCTGTACGTGATCATACAGTGCTGCTGGAATGTATCTGCGGTGCGATCTGTATTATGATCTGTGAGATCCATTTTGGAAAGATGAAGAGAATGGGAAGCCAGATACAGGATGCAGAGGATGAAGAATATCATGAATTGCAGTATCATATTGAAGTGTCCTCCAGCTGGGGGATGATTGCGAGTACAGTGGGAACTGTTCTTATGATGCTGCTTATTTCACCAGGATACTCTATGAAATATATTGAGAGCCAGAGTGACGGTGAGACATGGATGTTCTTAGCAGGACTGGTTGTGTTTGTGGGAATGGTTGGATATTTTGGTATGTGGCAGATTCGCTATATAAAGCTGGTTCAGAGAATTTATCCGGATAAGAAAGGTGATCCTACTTCTATAAACTTTCAGGAGCAGTGGCTTGCAAGCTGTGACGAAGCAGAGAAGGAAGAAATTTACGAAGCAAGCTATAAGACTTATCTGCTGACTGGAAATGTACTTCCTTTTTGCACATTGGTAGCCATGCTGCTTCATATGGTATGGAATACGGGCGTTCTTGCTATTATCATTCCTGCTTTTCTCTGGATCTTATCGGCGTCTAATTACTGCCGGTGCTGCGTTACGAAAAAAAGCGAAAAACTTGCGAAGTGAATGAATCTTTGAAAAATACATATAATACTATTATGGAGGTGCCTGCTGCAAGTGCACCTCCTTTTCTTCCCGGGAAAGGGAGTATCCTTTTGGAGGCTGTCAGAACATTGATTGGCTTAGAGCGTGTTTGAAAAATCATTTCTGCAATCTGCACGCCCCACTTTGCGGTATATTTCACTCGAATTCGGTTGCCGTAGCCCGCTACGGCGCCCTCATCCGGGCGAAATCTCCCACAAATTGTGACGCACATCTTGCAGAAAGCCTTTTTCAAACACGCTCTAGAGAAAGAATCTGGAAGTATAGGATAGTTTATGGAGGTATTGTATGTGGGGATTTCTTGTAGCGTTGATATCTGGTGCATTGATGAGTATTCAAGGCGTTTTTAACACAGAGATGACTAAGCAGACCAGCTTGTGGGTATCCACCGGCTGGGTACAGTTTTCGGCGTTTCTGGTCTGCGTGTTGGCGTGGATTTTTACCGGGAGGGACAGTGTTGGCGCGTTGTGGCAGGTGGAGAATAAATATACTTTACTTGGCGGTATTATCGGAGCATTTATTACAATAACTGTCATTCAAAGCATGGGAAGTTTAGGTCCTGCAAAGGCTGCTATGCTGATTGTAATTTCCCAGCTGGCAGTTGCCTATATAATTGAATTATTTGGTCTGTTTGGTGTAGAAAAAGTGGATTTTCAGTGGCGAAAACTGATCGGCATGGCTGTGGCGATTGTAGGAATTGCCATATTTAAATGGGAGAAATAAGGCAAATAGATAAAAGACTGATAAAATTTAGAAATGGTATTGTAAAAAATGTAAAGTTTCGTTAAAATAGATTAGGTAAAGCATGAGTGGAGGGGAACCTGCGCATAAAGCGAAAGGGGAACCTGCATGGGAAGAAAAATAAAATACAGATGTGGAATCTGGACAGTTTTGTTCTTTCTCTGGACGGCGTCTGCAATGACAGGTTGCGCACGTCGGGAAGAGGTTTTTCTGGAAGAGATGGATTCAGATGAAGAGAACTCGAATAGAAAAGCAGGAGAAGAGAGCACTGCGTATGAGAATAACGTGGCGGCAGGGGAAAATCCCGAAAAACAGTCTGTTGTTTCAGATGCTGGATCAGAGGGGAATACAGAAAATTCAGCTTTGGATTTGCCACTAGAAACGCCAATTCCACAGAAAATATTCGTTGATGTATGCGGAGCCGTTGTAAATCCAGGCGTTTATGAGCTGGATGAAGGAGCACGTATTTTCCAGGCTGTTGATGCAGCAGGAGGATATTTGCCAGAGGCAGCCATAAATTATCTGAACAGAGCCAGAAGTATTGGAGATGGGCAGCAGATTTATGTGCCTACTGAGAAAGAAGTGGCTGAGAACCTGGAACTTGCTATGGCGAAAGTGCCAGAGGCATTGAACGATGGTGACAATTCTGGGAATTTAGGATTGGAAGAAATTCAAGGCAGCTCAGTGGAAAATCCATCGGGAACTGTTGGAAGAGATACAGGAAGTTTCGGAGATGGCGTAGGCGATGATACACGAATTAATCTGAATACTGCAGATGCCGGACAGCTTTCCACTTTAAGCGGAATCGGGCAGTCAAAGGCAGAAGCCATTGTTGCATACAGAGAGGAGCATGGAGACTTTGCTTCTATCGAAGAGATTATGAATGTAGAAGGTATCAAAGAGGGTACCTTTTCAAAGATAAAAGACAAGATATCAACTGGATAAGGGAGATTCTTAAATGAGCAGGAAAGTTTTGGTAGTAGATGATGAGAAACTGATAGTAAAGGGTATCCGTTTCAGTCTGGAACAGGATGGAATGGATGTGGATTGTGCCTACGATGGCGAAGAAGCCCTGGAGATGGCCAAAGAGAAGAAATATGACATTATTCTTCTGGATCTTATGCTTCCCAAGATGGATGGCTTTGAAGTATGCCAGCAGATCAGGGAATTTTCAAATGTTCCTATTGTAATGCTTACAGCGAAAGGTGAGGATATGGATAAGATCCTCGGCCTTGAGTATGGCGCGGACGACTATATCACCAAACCATTTAATATTCTTGAGGTAAAGGCAAGAATCAAGGCCATTATGCGCCGTGCAGGCAGCAATCAGGAAGAAAAAGACAAGGCGAAGACAATAGAGGCTGGTGACCTGAAGATGGATTGTGAGAGCCGTCGCGTGTTTATTTCTGGTAAGGAAATCAATCTGACTGCCAAAGAATTTGATGTGCTGGAACTTCTGGTGTTTAATCCCAATAAAGTGTACAGCCGTGAGAACCTGCTGAATATTGTATGGGGATATGAATATCCTGGTGATGTTCGTACAGTGGATGTACATATCCGTCGTTTACGTGAAAAAATTGAGGCGAATCCCAGTGAGCCCAAATATGTACACACCAAATGGGGTGTGGGATATTATTTCCAGGCATAAGCCATGCCAGAGAAAAAGAAACCAAGCTTTTTAAAAAGTCTGCGTTTTCGTATTCTGATCATTCTGGTCATTCTGGGAATCGTACCAAGTGTCATTGTTGCTCATGTGATGGTGGCAGCCTATGAGAGCAAGGCTGTGGCTGTCCGTAAGCAGACTGTTGAGAAGCAGTGTGACATTCTGTGTAACCTGTTAATTAAAGAGAATTATATGAATGACTCCAGCTCGCAGAATGTAAACAGCAAGCTGGAGTTGTTGTCTAATGTGTATGACGGCAGAATTCTGTTAGTTGACAGGGATTACAGGATTATCAAGGATACCTATGGCGTAGATGAGGGAAAAACTTTGATCTCCACTATGGTGATCAAATGCTTCAAAGGTGAGGAAGCCAGCCGCTATAATAGTAAGACACAGAAGATTGAGATGGCTCTCCCTGTGAAAAGCCCGGAGGTGAAGCAGCTTCAGGGTGCTATGCTGATCAGCTTTTCCTCCAATGAAATTGCAGAGAATATTCTGGAGCTGGAACAGAAGAGTCTTCTGATCACAGGAATCATTATTGTGCTGGCGGTCCTTCTTGGATATGTGCTTTCTACGGTTCTTGTAAAGCCGTTTGCCAGAGTTACCAAGTCCATTGAGGATTTGACAGATGGATACCAGAATGAGGAGATTTCTGTCCCGGATTATACAGAGACAGCACTTATTACGGATGCGTTCAACAAAATGCTTTCCAGAATGAAGATTCTGGATGAGTCCAGAAATGAGTTTGTTTCCAATGTGTCCCATGAGCTGAAGACACCGCTTACCTCCATGAAGGTACTTGCCGATTCACTGGTGGGCCAGGAAGGGGTGCCGGAGGAGCTGTATCAGGAGTTTATGGGCGATATCACTGCAGAGATTGATCGGGAGAATAAGATCATCACAGACCTGCTTTCTCTTGTAAAAATGGATAAGAAAGCAGCTGATCTGAATGTGGAGCACCTGAATATCAATCAGCTTCTGGAGGATATCCTGAAGAGACTCCGTCCAATTGCAGATAAGAGGCACATTGATCTGATCCTGGACAGTTTCCGCCCTGTTGAAGCAGATGTGGATGAGGTAAAGTTTACTCTTGCCGTGAGCAATCTGGTTGAGAATGGTATTAAATACAATGTGGATGATGGCTGGGTTCGTGTAACCCTTGACGCTGACCATAAATATTTCTATGTGAAGGTTTCAGATTCCGGAATGGGCATTCCGGAGGAGTCCATCGGAAGAATTTTTGAACGTTTTTACCGTGTGGACAAATCCCATTCCAAAGAAATTGGCGGCACAGGTCTTGGACTTGCGATTACCAGAAGTGCTGTGACCATGCATCATGGAACTATTCAGGTGGCAAGTAAGGAAGGCGAGGGAACTACCTTTACTGTCCGCATTCCTTTATCATATATTCCGTAGGAGGTGCCAGATGAAGAAATTGTTGAGTACAGCGATGGCTCTGGTTCTGATCATTGGCCTTCTTACCGGATGCTCGGTGGAAAGCCAGGGAGAGAAGACTGAAAGTGTCAGCAATCAGTACTATCTATATTACTTGAACAAAGATGAAACGAAAGTAACAAAGACAAGATATTATCCGGAGCAGGAAAGTGCAGAATTTATGCTCCAGGATTTAATGGGAATCCTGAATGGACAGGAGAGCAGCGGAGAGAACCAGCCTTTGCTTCCAGCAGGAGTTCAGCTGGTGACTTACCGCTTAAATGAATCCCTTCTGGAATTGGAGTTTAATGCTGATTACAGTAATATTTCCCGAACCAGGGAGATTCTGGTGCGCGCAGGTGTGGCAAGAACTTTTCTTCAGATTCCAGGAATCACCGGCATAAAGATTTTTATAGGAAATCAGGAGCTTACCGATTCCAAGGGACAGGCTGTAGGCTTGCTTGACGGCAACACTTTTGTAGAAATGTGGGGCTCTGATAAAGATGCGTATCGGTATGATACTTTTACTCTGTATTTTACAGACAAGACAGGAGAGCATCTTGTGGCAGAACAGAGAAATGTATATTATAAGAGAATTCTGCCAAGAGAGAGAGTAATACTGGAACAGCTTGCCAAAGGACCGATGGTGAAAGGGCATTATCCAACAATTCCGCAGAATACGGATATTCTGGGAATAGAGGTGTCTGATAATGTGTGCTATGTGGATTTTAGTTCCGCTTTTTCAGATTCAGGAATTGATATCCCGGTGAACACCATGATCTATTCCGTGGTAAATTCTCTTCTGGATACGACATCTGCTGATAAAGTGCAGATTTCAATCGAAGGTGATACAGAGGCTAAGTTAAGTGATGGAACATCTTTGTACAGTCTTTTCAGTAAAAATACAGATCTGATCCTGAAAGAGAATTAGAGCGTGTTTGAAAAAATCAATCAATAACGCTTATAAAATGAAATACTAAAGGAGTTTATAAATGACGAAAAGACCGCTTTGCATGGTGTGTCTGGTCTTGATGCTCCTTATGTGTGTGGCCGACCGGGCAGGATTTCCACTGATCAGAGGAAATCCTGTTCCGGAAAATGTGGACTCCTGGATCCGGGAACATCCCAAGGTCACAATCTGCGGAGAAGTGACACAGACCACAGAAAATGAATTTTCACAATCTGTTTATCTTAGCAATACATATCTGATTTATCAACCAAAGAAGAATCAATCAAAGGAAAATCAACCGAAGAAAATATCTATTGAAAATGTAAAAGTATTTTTAAAGAAAAAAGAAGATGTTCCGGCAGGAACTGTTGTTTTGGTGTCTGGAAATCTGGAGAGAGTAGGTGAGATGCGAAATCCAGGAGAATTTGATGCCAGACAGTATTATGCCAGCCAGCATATTTTCTATTTTATGAAAAAGGCGGAATTGTTAAAAAAATCGGAAAATTATTCTGCTTATCGACAAGGTATGAATGATCTAAGGAAATATCTCAGTAAAGTTCTGAATGGAATTGGTGGAAAAGAAGCCGGGGTTTTTCAGGCAATTGTTCTCGGGGATAAAAGCAGTCTGGATGAGGAAGTAAAGCTTCGCTACCAGATGGCTGGTATTGTGCATGTTCTGGCAATTTCGGGGCTGCATATCAGTGTGATTGGGATGGGAATTTATAATCTTCTGATGAAGACTGGAATGGGAATCTGGCCGTCTGGGATAATTGCCCTGTTGATTTTGCTTCAATACGGCGTGATGACTGGTGGAAGTGTGTCTACTATGCGTGCAGTCTGTATGTTTTTGATATCTGTAGGGGCGAAAATAACCGGAAGGATTTATGATCTGCCAACGGCGCTGGCTGTTTCGGCTATGTTAATTCTTGGAGATTCAGGAGCATATTTATATAACAGTGGGTTCCTTTTGTCATTTAGCGCGGTAGCAGGAGCTGGCGTAGTGGTTCCTGCATTAACAAAGAGTATGGATTTATCCCGTATTGAAAAAGGGGAAAATGTGCGGAGAAAAAAGAGTGTATGGAAAAGACATGCTGGAAAAAAGTTTAAAAATATTTGCTGTATGATTTTAGGAAAACATACAGGGCAAATATATGAAAAATTTGCCGGAGGTTTTTGCAAAGCAAATCTGGCTTTAGGCGCATCTATAGGAATACAGCTGACCATGCTTCCTGTTTCCTTATATTTTTTCGGAGAAGTTTCACTGGTTGGAATTTTTTTAAATTTGCTGGTGCTTCCTACAGTAGGAGTTGTTCTGGGAAGCGGAGTTATTGGATTGCTTGCTGGGTGTGTAAGCTTTTCCGTTGGGCGTGTTGTGATTTTGCCTGGAAAGGTTCTTGCTGGAATTTATGAAGAGTTATGTAAACTATCTGGGAATCTGCCTTTTGGCATCTGGATCACAGGACAACCAAAGCTGTGGCAGGTGGCTGTATATTATATTTTGTTTGCAGGAGCAGTCTGGATACTTACACAGAAAGGGAAGAGGGAGAGAAAAATAATTGCTTTCGTAGTTGTATGCCTGGCCATGTCTATTCTTATATGGCGTGAGCCGGAACCATTTTCTGTCAGCTGTCTGGATGTGGGACAGGGCGACGGGCTTGTGCTGCGGACGCCGGAAGGAAATTGTTTTCTGGTGGATGGCGGAAGCACAAACAAATCAGGTGTGGGACAATATCAGATTTTACCTTATCTGAAAAATCAAGGGATTTCTCAGATTGATGGAATTTTTATATCTCATACAGATCAGGATCATATCAGTGGGGTACAGGAAATATTGGAAATGTCTGTAAAAAAACTGAATTCAGTAAAATTGGGATGCTTGTATCTGCCTGAGTGGGAAAATCCTCCTGCTGCATGGGAAAAACTGAAACAGACAGCAAAAGCGGCCGGAATTCCAGTGAGAACCCTGAAGGAAGGAGACTGCCTGAATGCAGGTAAATTGCAATTGCAGATAATTGCTCCTGCTGTCAGCGCTTCTGGCGCAGACGTAAATGAAGATGGTATGGTGATTAAAGTAAAATATGAGGAGTTTCTTGGCCTTTTGACAGGTGATATCGGGGAAGAAACGGAAAAGAAATTGCTGGAATTGGGAATGTTGGAAGATGTGGACTTTTTGAAGGTGGGACACCATGGCTCCCATTACTCTACCTGTCAACAGTTTCTTGATACAGTGCGCCCGGAATATGCTGTGATTTCCTGCTCTTCTACCAATACCTATGGTCACCCGTCACCGGAAATTACGAAACGCCTGGAAGAAACCGGGTGCCAGACCAGTTTTACTATGGAGAGCGGTGCTGTGAAAGTTTGCTGGGAGAAAGAGGGGATAAGGATTAAGAAATTTTTGGAAAAGGGAAATAGTATGTAGAGCGAAAAAGGCACTTTTATAAAGACACAATTTGTGGTATGGTTTAGTAGAATGTCGGGTACAGCTCTATTACCCTGGCTGAAAGAGTCTGGGAGGCTACTGGTCAGATCGTGAATAGTAACCTTTGGGGAATGTCCTGACCGACAAGAAGATGACAGGAGCGTATATTTTGAAGAATATCCAGGAAGATATAAAGACGGGCAATTTTAAACAGGCGTATTTGCTGTATGGTGAGGAAGCTTACCTGAAACAGCAGTATAAACATAAACTGGTGCAGGCGCTGAATCCAGAAGATGACACCATGAATTTTAATCATTATGAGGGTCGGAACATTGATGTGAAGGAACTGATCGACCTTTGTGAGACCATGCCTTTTTTTGCAGACCGTAGGGTGGTTTTGTTGGAAGATACCGGCTTTTTTAAGAATAAATGTGATGAACTGGCTGATTATATGAAAGAACTGCCAGACTATCTTTGCCTTATTTTTGTAGAAAATGAGGTGGATAAAAGAAACCGTATGTATAAAGCCGTAAAGGCAGCAGGTAGAATCGGAGAATTTGTGCAGCAGGATGAGAAAACGCTAATGCGCTGGGCTGCCGGGCTTCTGAAAAAAGAAGGCAAGATGATCACCCAGCGGGATATGGAACTCCTTCTTACCATGACTGGCGTGGACATGGGAAACCTGCGGATGGAACTGGAAAAGATAATTTCCTATACCGGTGACCGGGATGTGGTAACGGGAGAGGATATTCAGCAGGTTTGTACCACTCAGACCCAGAATAAGATTTTTGATATGGTCCGGGCAGTAACGGAGAAAAATCAGAAGAGAGCACTGGATCTGTATTATGATCTTCTCACGCTGAAGGAGCCCCCGATGAGAATCCTTTTTCTTTTGGCGAAACAGTTTCGCCAGCTGCTTCTGGTAAAAGAATATGCAGAAGAAGGAATCCCTCAGCCGGTGATGGCATCAAGACTGGGAGTGCCGTCTTTTGTGGTGAAAAATATTGCAGTCTGTGCAAGATCCTATAGAATCAGTGAACTTCGTCAGGCAGTGACGGATTTTGTGGATGCAGAGGAAGCTGTGAAGACAGGCAGATTGCAGGATGTGCTTAGTGTGGAATTACTGATCGTGAAGTATAGTTCAGCCAGAAGATGACGTTTTGGTGCAGGCTATGATGTTTGCAAAAATAGGCAGTGGGCTGAACAGGAATGCAAAAAAATACAGAAAAAAGGCAGTCGATGACGGTTCGACTGCCTTAATTTTCACTTATAAGCTTATAACTAAAAATTCAGATATCTATTAGCCAATGCTGTTAACGGCTTTGGATAAACGGGAAACTTTTCTTGCGCAGTTGTTTTTGTGATAAACACCTTTGGAAGTTGCTTTGCTGATTGTAGAGATAGCCTCTTTTAATGCAACCTCTGCTGCTGCCTTATCGTTGTTTGCTACTGCCGCGTCAACTTTTCTGATGGAAGTCTTAACAGCAGAACGGATGGATTTGTTTCTCGCAGCTTTTGTTCTGTTAACTAAAATTCTCTTTTTTGCAGATTTGATGTTAGCCAATTCGTACACCTCCAATTCGTGAATGATGATTAATTTTTTGCATCATAAGAACAGACACGGGCGTTCCTATGAACATGCTTATATAGTTTATAATAATTACCTTGGATTGTCAATACATATTTTTACAAAAATGCTTGACATACATATTTTTGCAAAAAAGTGGGGAGATTATATAAAAATCGAAAGGTGTGGCTGTGAAAGGTATGAATTGCAATGAGAAATACATTTTGCACATAGAAAACAGCAGGGCGGAGCCGGTGATATGGGAGAATTTGGGAAAGTATGGAGGAACTGATATGCTGGGAACTTATAAGATCAGAACCGATTTGGCGGTAGAGGCAAGAGAACGCTTTACAGAGGACAATGTAGAAGTGCGCGGGGTGGAGGTTCAGGAAGATTATAATGAGGAAAAAGACATTCGAACCACTGTGGTGAAAATAACCACGGAAAATGGTGCCAGGGCGATGGGGAGACCTCAGGGGACATATATTACAATTGAATCGGAAGGGCTTTCAGCGCCAGATGAGGACTATCACAGGGAAGTGTCTGAAGAACTTTCCAGACATTTACGCCAGCTGATCGGTCTGGAAAAGGAAAAGTCCGTGCTTATTGTTGGGCTTGGAAATCCGGGTATTACGGCGGATTCATTGGGACCGGAAGTAATTGGGAATCTTCATATGACACGCCATCTGATCCGCGAGTATGGACTGAAAAGTACAGAAAAGCAGATTCTTCATGCAATCAGCGGAATTGTTCCAGGAGTAATGGGGCAGACTGGAATGGAAACTTCGGAAATCGTGGAGGGCGTGGTGGAAATAACACGGCCAGATGTAGTGATCGCTGTGGATGCTCTTGCCGCAAGAAATACCAGGCGCCTTAATCGGACCATTCAAATCACGGATACAGGAATTACTCCGGGATCAGGGGTGGGAAACCACAGAAATGGTCTTACAGAAGAAAATCTGAATGTAAAAGTGATTGGGATCGGAGTGCCTACGGTGGTGGATGCGGCGACTATTGTTCATGATTCTATGGCTCATTTGCTTGAGACACTGGACGAGGCCGAACAGAAAGAATTTTTGGAAGAAATGATTTCCCCACATCTTCATGGAATGTTTGTGACGCCGAAAGATGTGGACGAGACCATAAAATATCTGAGTTTTACGATTTCAGAAGGATTAAATATGACTTTTGCAGAGATCTATTAGAGCGTGTTTGAAAAAGGCTTTCTGCAAGATGTGCGTCACAATTTGTGGGAGATTTTGCCTAGATGAGGGCATCGTAGCGGGCTACGGCAATCGAATTCGGGTGAAATCTCCAGCAAAGTGGGCGTGCAGATTGCGGGAATGATTTTTCAAACACGCTCTGGCGCATGAAGCTGATGTAAAGGTGGTGAGCTGTGGAAAAATACTGAAAATATGGAAAGTTAGCCTAAAAAAAGAAACATACGGAGGAAAAATCTGTCATAGGATAACCTTAAAGAGGTGATTTCGTGACAAAAGTCCAGAAGGTTTTCTGCGTGTTTCTTTGTCTGTGTTTTTTTGCGGTTCTGGCTATGCTGCCAGGACCTTTTTCCATGCGGGAAATTGTGCATAATGTGTACAGGCAGTTTCCGTTCTATTATTTTACAGAGGAAAAAGCACAGGAAACCTGGATGGAAATGGATGGGGAAACTCTGGCTGAGATTGAGAAGAGAAATGGAGCATATTTAGAAGAAGTTGCAGAGAATGAGCGTAATTTGCGAGAGGAAAATGCAAAGAAATCCAAGGAAGCCAATCTGGAAAAAAACAGCAGTGTTTCTGAGGAAAGTAAAAAAATAAATAATACAGATAAAATAGAAAATAAAGATAACTCTGAGATGTCAGAAATCATAGAAAATAGTGAAAATCACTTAAATTCAGAAACTCAGCCTGCAAATACCCTTCCTCAGTCTAACATCGTTCTCCCGCATCCAATTCTGGATCTGTCCAGAGACAAGCTGTCGGATTACGATTATCTAATGAACAATTTTTACATTGTAGATGAGAACACAGATGCATCTGCCGTAAAAATAAATGCTGCTGAATTTCTGGCAGAGGATTTTTCCTTGAGTCATGGACCGTTGGAGCCGCAGATTCTTATTTATCACAGTCACTCCCAGGAAACGTTTTCCGATTCCAGGGAAGGAGAAGAGGAAGATACGATTGTGGGTGTTGGAAATTATCTGACCAGTTTGCTGTCAGAAAAATATGGTTATCAGGTGATCCATATAAAAGAAGCTTTTGATATGATGAGCGGAGAACTGGATCGGAATAAGGCCTATAATTATGCTTGTGATTACGTAGAAAAGGTTTTGGAAGAAAATCCGTCTGTGGAGGTGGTTATTGATCTGCACAGAGATGGCATCGATGAAGACAGACGGCTGGTAACTGAAATAAACGGAAAAGATACTGCGCAGATTCTTTTTTATAATGGCCTTAGCTACACGAATGACCAGGGGAAGGTTTCTTATTTGCCAAATCCTTACATACAGGACAATCTTGCTTTTTCTTTTCAGCTGGAATATCAGGCGGCGTTGTATTATCCTGATTTTTACAGAGGGATTTACCTGGCGGGCTTGCGCTACAATCTTCATTTACGAAAAAGAGCCCTGCTTCTGGAAGCCGGTGCCCAGACAAATACGGTGCAGGAAGTAAAAAACGCCATGGAACCCTTTGCAGACATTTTGAACAGAGTGTTAAAGGGCTGCGGAACAGGATAAAAATAATATAATTTATCCCGTCAAGAATGTTACTGTGAACGGAGTGAACAGGAACCATATAAAAGGAAGTGACAAACAGATTTAATCTGTGCTATAATCTCTTGATAGAATAAACAGTAAAGCATAACCAGAGGAGGAATGTCTGGAATGACAGACCAGAGTAAAATTCGAAATTTTTGTATTATTGCACATATTGACCACGGTAAATCTACACTGGCCGACAGAATTATAGAGATGACAGGACTTTTGACTGAGAGGGAAATGCAGGCCCAGGTTCTGGATAATATGGAACTGGAGAGAGAACGTGGAATTACCATCAAATCCCAGGCTGTCCGCACGGTATATCATGGAAAAGATGGAGAAGAGTATATTTTCAATCTGATCGATACACCTGGACATGTGGATTTTAACTATGAAGTTTCACGAAGCCTTGCAGCCTGCGACGGTGCCATCCTTGTAGTTGACGCTGCACAGGGAATTGAAGCGCAGACGCTGGCAAATGTTTATATGGCACTGGATCATGATCTTGAGGTTATTCCAGTAATCAATAAGGTTGATCTTCCAAGTGCAGAGCCAGAGCGTGTTATCAATGAAATTGAGGATGTGATTGGACTTGAAGCCCAGGACGCACCGCAGATTTCTGCAAAAACAGGTCTGAATGTAGATCAGGTTCTGGAGCAGGTAGTGGCTAAGATCCCGGCACCTGCAGGAAATCCGGATGCACCGCTGAAGGCGCTTATTTTTGACTCCATTTATGATTCTTATAAGGGTGCCATTGTTTTCTGCCGAATGGTAGATGGAAAAGTCCGCAAAGGCACAACCATCCGTATGATGGCCACTGGATTTGTGGCAGAAGTTGTGGAAGTTGGGTATTTTGGAGCTGGGCAGTTTATTCCATGTGAGGAACTGACAGCTGGAATGGTAGGTTATATTACCGCCAGCATTAAGAACGTAAGAGACACTCGTGTTGGTGATACTATTACGGACAATAACCGTCCATGTGAGGAGGCTTTGCCTGGATATAAGAAAGTAAATCCAATGGTTTACTGCGGCCTTTATCCGGCTGACGGAGCGAAATACGGGGATCTTCGTGATGCTTTGGAGAAACTGCAGTTAAATGACGCCTCTTTATTCTATGAGCCGGAGACATCTGTTGCTCTTGGATTTGGTTTCCGCTGCGGATTTCTTGGATTGCTTCATCTGGAAATCATTCAGGAACGTCTGGAGCGTGAATATGACCTGGATCTTGTTACTACAGCTCCAAGCGTTATTTACAAAGTACACAAGACAAACGGCGAAGTGATTGATCTGACAAATCCGACCAATCTTCCAGATCCATCTGAGATCGAATATATGGAAGAGCCAATCGTGAATGCTGAGATTATGGTAACTACAGAATTTATCGGTGCCATTATGGATCTTTGCCAGGAGCGCCGTGGTCAGTATCTTGGCATGGAATATATGGAAGAGACACGAGCTCTTCTGAAATATAAGCTTCCATTGAATGAGATTATTTACGATTTCTTTGATGCCCTGAAATCTCGTTCCAGAGGATATGCGTCTCTGGATTACGAACTTTGTGGTTATGAGAGAAGTGAGCTTGTGAAACTGGATATTCTGGTAAATAAAGAAGAAGTGGATGCCCTTTCTTTTATTGTGCATGCAGATACTTCTTATGAAAGAGGCCGCAAGATGTGCGAGAAGCTGAAAGATGAGATTCCGCGTCAGCTCTTTGAAATTCCAATCCAGGCCGCAATCGGAAGCAAAATCATTGCCAGAGAGACGGTTAAGGCTATGCGTAAAGATGTTCTTGCCAAGTGCTACGGCGGTGATATTTCTCGTAAGAAGAAACTTCTGGAAAAACAGAAGGAAGGTAAGAAGAGAATGCGCCAGGTTGGAAACGTAGAGATTCCGCAGAAAGCATTTATGAGCGTACTGAAACTGGATGAAAATTAATTGTTGTCAATCCTGTGGTGAAAAGCAACAAATAAAGGTGTCTGAGTGTGACTGGTTGACATAAGATATATGCCAGCTGGCATCAGACGCGGAGGTATCCGATGAAAGCTAAGATACGTATTCTGACAAGAAGAATAAAGAGAAGTTATAAAAAAGACAGGGAACAGTGGATCAAGGGCGGGATTTTGACAGTGATCCTGCTGGTGATCGTAATTTTTGCAGGCAGCTGTGCATGTGGGAAGAAAACGGTGAAAGCACCAGACGCAGAGTCGCAGGGCGTAATGAAGATCACGCCGATTCCTACAGCAACACCTACGCCGGTACCTCGCCAGGTAAATAAAGATGCGGTAGCGCAAAGCGGAAGCGTGACTATGGTGAATGAGTATCTGGTTCAAAAAGAAGAGGGAAAGGCTGCAGGCAGCAGTAAGAGCGGCTCTTCAGAAGAGCAGACTGCTGCAGATTCGTCTGACAGCGGCAGTGATGCTACTGGAAATTCAACAGATGAAGAAACTGAGACCGGTAGTGGAGATTAATTTTACAGAAACAGCATTGTAAACAGAAGAAAATAAACAATGTGGAGAAAATCAGAATGGGAACAAAGAAGAATGGTTTGGAATTGTACCTTCACATCCCGTTTTGCATAAAGAAATGTGATTATTGTGACTTCCTGTCAGGTCCCTCTACCAGGGCCGGGCAGGAAGCTTATATTTATGCACTTTTACGGGAAATGGAGACGGTTTCAAAGAATCTGAAAAAACGTCCGGTAGATACAGTTTTCATTGGCGGGGGAACACCTTCTGTGCCGGAATGTGATGTAATGGAAAAGCTTTTACAGGGGCTGAGAGATTATTTTTTGTTTTCGGCGGATGCGGAGGTAACGATTGAAGCAAATCCTGGAACATTGACGCCTGAGAAACTTTCTATTTACAGAAAATACGGAATTAACCGGATCAGCATTGGCTTACAGTCGCCAAACAATAAGGAACTGGCTATGCTTGGAAGAATTCATAATTATGCACAGTTTCTGGAAAGCTTTCAGATGGCAAGAGAGGCTGGCTTTTCCAATATAAATGTGGATCTGATGTTTGCCATTCCGGGACAGTGTTATGAAGATTGGATAGAGAACCTTCGGATGGTGGCGGCACTTGGCCCGGAGCACATTTCGGCATACAGTCTTATTATTGAAGAGGGCACCCCTTTTTCCAGAAAAAAGCTGGATTTGCCTGATGAAGATACGGAGTACCGCATGTATGAAGATGTTGCTGTAGTTCTGAAAGAGTATGGCTATCATCAGTATGAGATTTCCAACTATGCAAAAGCAGGGTGTGAATGCAGACATAATGAAGGATACTGGCAGAGAAAGGATTATCTGGGGCTTGGGCTTGGAGCGGCTTCCTTATTGGGAAAGGAACGTTTTTCCAATACTTCCGATATGCAGGAATATCTGAAAAACAGCAGTGCACCAGAAAAAATTCGAAAAAACAGGGAACTTCTTACAAGAGAAGATGAGATGGCAGAGTTTATGTTTCTTGGACTTCGTATGACACAGGGCGTGTCCAAAAAGGAATTTCAGGAGTATTTTGGCACTGCAATAGAGAATATATATGGAGAAGTTCTGAAAAAATATAAGAAACAGGGACTGCTGTTGGAAGAAAGCGGCAGGATATTTTTATCAAGAGAAGGCATTCATGTGAGTAATGCAGTGATGGCAGATTTTTTGCTGTAAGTTTTGGTGGAAAAAGAATTTAGAAATGGTTGACGAACAAATGTTCTTGTGATATTCTTGAAGAACACATTAAGAAATATCTGAGCCGGAGGATTCCGGATCAGATCAGGATACAGGGAGTTACAGCCGGTGCTTTCCGGTTAAGAAATGGAGGAACAGATGGCAGCAGAGAATAAGAAACAGTTTATCAGAATCAGAGGAGCCAATGAGAATAACCTGAAGAATCTCAGTGTGGATATTCCCAGAGATAAGTTTGTAGTTCTTACCGGCTTAAGCGGATCAGGAAAGTCTTCACTGGCATTTGATACGATCTATGCAGAAGGGCAGAGAAGATATATGGAATCTCTGTCTTCCTATGCCAGACAGTTCCTTGGCCAGATGGAGAAGCCAGATGTGGAGAGCATAGAGGGACTTCCACCGGCTATTTCTATTGACCAGAAGTCTACTAACCGCAATCCCAGATCCACAGTAGGAACGGTGACAGAAATTTATGATTATTTCCGTCTTTTATACGCCCGTGTTGGTATTCCACATTGTCCGAAATGCGGCAAGGTGATCGCCAAGCAGACAGTAGACCAAATGGTGGATCAGATCATGGAATTGCCGGAGCGCACCAGGATCCAGCTTCTTGCACCGGTAGTACGAGGACGCAAGGGTACCCATGCGAAATTACTGGATCAGGCCAGACGCAGCGGTTATGTACGTGCGGAAATCGATGGAAATGTGTATGAACTTTCAGAGGAGATTACCCTGGATAAGAATATTAAACATACGATTGCCATTATTGTAGACCGTCTGATCGTGAAGCCTGGAATTGAGAAAAGACTTACAGATTCTCTTGAGACAGTATTGAATCTGGCTGACGGATTGGCTGTGGTGGATACCATGGACGGAAATTATATGAATTTCAGCCAGAGCTTTTCCTGTCCGGATTGTGGAGTCAGTATTGATGAGATCGAGCCAAGAAGTTTTTCGTTTAATAACCCATTTGGGGCCTGCCCGGAGTGTCTTGGCCTTGGTTATAAGATGGAATTTGACCCGGATCTTATGATCCCGGATAAGTCTCTGAGCATTTCTGAAGGGGCTATTGTAGTGATGGGCTGGCAGTCTTGCACAGATAAGAGCAGTTTTACCAATGCTATTCTGAATGCCCTTTGCAGGGAATACGGTTTTGATTTGGATACACCTTTTAAAGATTATCCCAAGAAGATACAGGATATTATTCTATACGGCACAGGCGGACATTCTGTGAAGGTTTATTATAAGGGACAGCGCGGAGAGGGGGTTTATGATGTGGCTTTTCCAGGCCTTATAAGGAATGTGGAACAGCGCTATAAAGAGACTGGCTCTGAATCTATGAAACAGGAATACGAGAGCTTTATGCAGATCACTCCGTGTAAAGCATGTAGGGGACAGCGACTGAAGAAGGAGTCACTTGCGGTTACGGTAGCGGATAAGAATATTTATGAAATTACCAATATGTCCATTGATAAGCTGAAGAGATTTCTGGCAGAAATGCAGCTGTCTCCGCAGCAGCAGCTTATTGGAAAGCAGATACTAAAGGAGATCAGAGCCAGAGTTGGGTTCCTGGCAGATGTAGGTCTGGAGTACCTTTCCCTGGCACGTGCCACTGGTACTCTGTCTGGCGGAGAGGCACAGAGAATCCGTCTTGCTACCCAGATCGGTTCCGGCCTTGTCGGGGTTGCCTATATTCTGGATGAGCCAAGTATTGGTCTGCATCAGAGGGATAATGATAAACTTCTTGGAGCTTTGATGCACCTAAGAGACCTGGGAAACAGTCTTATAGTGGTTGAACATGATGAGGATACTATGCGCGCAGCGGACTGTATTGTAGATATCGGACCCGGCGCAGGAGAACATGGTGGACAGCTTGTTGGAATGGGCACTGCTGAGGAACTTATGCAGAATCCGAAGTCCATTACAGGAGCATATCTCAGCGGAAAACTGAAAATCCCGGTTCCGGAAGTACGAAAGGAATCTACCGGTTATCTGACTGTTAAGGGGGCGGCAGAGAATAATCTCAAACATATAGACGTGGATATTCCTCTTGGAATTATGACCTGCATTACAGGTGTTTCCGGGTCAGGAAAGAGTTCTCTGATCAATGAAATCCTTTACAAACATCTTGCAAGGGATCTGAACAGGGCCCGCGTGATCCCGGGAAAGCATGATGATATTATTGGAATAGACCAGTTGGATAAGGTAATTGCCATTGACCAGTCTCCAATTGGCCGTACACCAAGATCTAATCCTGCTACTTATACAGGCGTATTTGACCAGATCAGAGATCTTTTTGCTGCTACAGCAGATGCCAAGGCAAAGGGGTATAAGAAAGGGCGCTTCAGCTTTAATGTAAAAGGCGGACGCTGTGAAGCCTGCAGTGGTGATGGTATTATTAAAATTGAAATGCACTTCCTGCCAGATGTTTATGTCCCTTGTGAAGTTTGCAAGGGTAAGCGTTATAATCGGGAAACTCTGGAAGTGAAGTATAAGGATAAGAGCATCTACGATGTACTGAATATGACAGTTGAGGAGGCAATGACGTTCTTTGAGAACGTTCCATCCATCAGAAGGAAGATAGAGACCTTATATGATGTCGGTCTTTCTTATATTCGTCTCGGACAGCCTTCCACCACTCTTTCCGGCGGAGAAGCACAGCGTATTAAGCTGGCTGCAGAGCTGAGTAAGCGCAGTACAGGTAAGACTATTTATATTCTGGATGAGCCTACCACCGGATTGCATTTTGCAGATGTTCAGAAACTGGTGGAGATTTTGCGTCGACTTTCGGATGGTGGAAATACGGTTGTTGTAATTGAACACAATCTGGACGTGATCAAGACCGCTGATTATATAATTGATATCGGACCGGAAGGCGGAGATGGCGGGGGAACAGTTGTTGCCAAGGGAACACCTGAAGAAGTGGCGAAGAATCCAGCTTCTTATACAGGACGTTATGTTGCGAAATATTTGAAGTGATTCTGATAATAAACCTCTTTCCAATTGAAGCATTTTTGTTTATAATGGTACGAAGACTATTAATTATGAAAAATCTATGAGACAATTATAAAGTCACATCTGCAGAATGTGGTGTTTATGATTACAGTTCGGAATGTGAATGGTAATCATTTATTGCACAATTCTTGCAGAGAAAGTGTGACAAAGTGTTTTGAGAGAAAGGGGAATTTAATGCCTGCCAGTGATATTGGAATTGACCTGGGAACCAGAAACAGTCAGGTATATTCCACTGGACGGGGGCTGGTAGTCAGTGAGCCGTCTGTAGTGGTTTATGATAAGAACTCAGAGAAAATAAAAGCAATCGGTGAGGAAGCCAGACAGATGACCGGACATGTTTCATCAAATATGGAAGTAATCCGGCCAATCCGCCAGGGAGTGATCGTAGATTATACGGTTATGGAGAAGATGCTGAAGTATTTCATTTCCAAGGCAATGGGTCGCCATGCCTTTCGAAAGCCTAGAATCAGTATCTGTATCCCCAGCGGAACCACAGAGATTGAAAGAAAGGCAGTAGAGGAAGCTACTTATCAGGCTGGAGCAAGGGAAGTGTTTCTTGTGGAAGAGCCGATTGCAGCTGCAATTGGTGCCGGAGTAGATGTGACGAAGCCTTTTGGTAATCTGATCGTGGATATAGGAGGCGGAACCACTGATGTTGCCGTGATTTCCATGGCTGGCTCTGTTGTGTCTGCTTCCGTAAAGGTTGCCGGAGATAATTTCGACCAGGCAATCATGAGCTATGTGAGAAAAAATCACAGCCTTTTTATTGGGGAAGAGGCCGCTGAGAACATAAAAATAAAAATCGGAACTGCCTGCCAGGAAGCATCTCCGCGGATGCTGGAGGTAAAAGGCAGAAATGTGATCACCGGACTTCCCAAGGTTGTAACTCTGACTTCAGAAGAAATCCGTATTGCATTGAGGGATGCTACCAATCAGATTGTGGAGACTGTGCACGGAGTGCTTGAGAAAACTCCGCCGGAACTGGCTGCAGATATTGTAGACAGAGGAATTGTTCTCACAGGTGGCGGAGCATTGCTCCATGGAATGGACACCCTCATTGAGCAGAAGACCGGCGTAAGCACTCTTACTGTGCAGGATGCTATGTCTGCGGTTGTGGTGGGAACCGGTAAATATGCGGAAGTAATTACCAGGATGGAAGAATAATCTGATTGCTTTGAAAAGCGTAAATAGTAACATATAATTTGGCTATTCTGTTTTGCAAAAGATAAAATATTATGTAAACTATAATGAAAAGGGTACTGCGTTCTAGAGTGTGTTTGAAAAAGGCTTTCTGCAAAGTGGGGCGTGCAGATTGCGGGAATACTTTTTCAAACACATTCTAGCAGTGCCCTTTGGTTAGTGCTGGCGGCAGGAGAAGAACAAATGAGTGAGAAAGTTACAGGCTATATAGATCATGTCATATTCCGCAATGATGAAAATGGATATACAGTTATGGTTCTTAAGACCGCGGATTCAGAGGAAGAGCTGACTTGTGTAGGAACATTTCCTGACGTTACACAGGGTGTGACCATTGAAGCTGAGGGACAGTTTTCCCAGCACCATATATACGGCAGACAATTTAATATCCAGTCTTATGCGGAAAAGGCACCAGAGGACACCCAGGCTATGGAACGTTATCTGGGTTCCGGAGCGATTAAAGGGGTAGGTGCAGCACTTGCTGCCAGAATTGTGCGGTGTTTTGGCGAGGATACCCTTAGAATAGTGGAAGAAGAACCGGAAAGGCTGGCGGAAGTCAAGGGAATCAGTGAGAAGAAAGCCAGAGAGATTGCAGTACAGGTGACTGAGAAGGCAGATATGCGAAAAGCCATGATGTTTCTGCAGAAATATGGCATTTCCCTGAATCTTGGAGCAAAGATATATCAGAAATATGGTCAGTCCGTATACAGTGTGCTTCAGGAGAATCCCTATCGTCTGGCAGATGATATCTCGGGAGTTGGCTTTAAAATTGCAGACACCATTGCGTCACGTATTGGTATACATGCAGATTCAGATTACAGGATCCGCAGCGGTATGATGTATACTCTTCTCCAGGCTTCAGGGGAAGGACATGTATATCTTCCGAAGGACGAACTGTTTGACAGAGCTTCCCAGCTGCTTCAGGTAGATGTTTCTTATATGGAGAAACATCTGATGGATATGGCAATTGACCGGAAAGTTGTTTTAAAAGAGAATGACAGAGAGGTACTGGTTTATCCAAGCCAGTATTACCGCTTGGAGCTGAATACAGCAAGAATGCTTACTGAATTGAATATCCGTTATCCGCAGAATGAGCAGATGATGGAGCGAAGAATTGCCCAGATTGAGAAAGAAACAGGTACTGTTTTGGAGGAAATGCAGAAGAAGGCTGTTGTAGAGGCTGCTGGAAATGGCCTTTTTGTACTTACAGGAGGACCAGGTACCGGTAAAACTACCACGATCAATGCAATTATTCGTTTTTTCGAGGGCGAAGGCGCAACTCTTCGTCTGGCAGCACCTACAGGACGCGCAGCCAAGCGAATGACAGAAGCTACAGGTTATGAAGCACAGACAATACATCGGCTTCTGGAATTGAACGGTGTGCCGGATGAGGATGGCAGAGAGTCTCAGGGTGTTCATTTTGAACGGAATGCAGAGAATCCGCTGGATACAGATGTAATCATTATTGATGAGATGTCTATGGTGGATATTTTTCTTATGCATTCACTGCTTCTTGCGGTGACTGCGGGAACCAGGATCATTCTGGTAGGAGATGAGAACCAGCTGCCAAGTGTAGGTCCTGGAAATGTGCTGCGGGATATTATTCAAAGCGGCGTTTTTCCAGTAGTAGAACTGAAGAAAATTTTCAGGCAGGCCTCTCACAGTGATATTGTAGTAAATGCACACAAGATCCATAACGGAGAGCAGGTTTCCCTTGATAACAAAAGCCGCGATTTCTTTTTCCTGAAGAGATATGATGCCGATATTATTATCCGCGTGGTCATCGCACTGATTCAGGAGAAACTGCCGAAGTATGTGGATGCAAGACCTTTTGAAATACAGGTTCTGACTCCAATGCGAAAGGGGCTTCTGGGCGTAGAGAGGATGAACCAGATCTTACAGAGATACCTGAATCCACCAGAATCAGGTAAAAAAGAGAAAGAAATTGGAGACCGGCTTTTCCGTGAGGGAGACAAGGTTATGCAGATTCGGAACAACTATCAGCTGGAATGGGAAGTCCGGGGGAAATACGGAATTCCTGTAGAAGAAGGGGTGGGCGTATTTAATGGAGATACTGGCATTCTGAAGGAAATCAATGAATTTGCAGAGACTGCCACTGTGGAATTTGAGGATGGCCGTTTCGCTGACTATTCTTTTAAGCAGCTGGAAGAATTGGAACTTGCCTATGCTATAACCATACATAAATCCCAGGGCTCAGAATATCCGGCAGTTATTCTGCCGCTCCTTTCCGGCCCCAAGATGCTGATGAACCGCAATCTTTTGTATACAGGTGTTACAAGAGCCAGGAAATGTGTTACTGTAGTTGGAAGTGAGGAGACTTTCGGGGAGATGATCCGCAATGAGAAGCAGCAGAAACGTTACAGCTCTCTTTGGGCAAGGATACAGGAACTTTCTGGATCTGTTGTATCCAAGACGGTGTCCTCTGTGTCACAGGATTCTTAGGAACAGCCATCAGTTGATCTGTCTGGACTGTGCCGGAGATTTAAGACCTGTATCGGGGCCACGGTGTTACAAATGCGGAAAACCGGTAAATGGAGATGAAGAATACTGCAGGGACTGCGGCGCCCATCCAGGCGCTTTTGACCAGGGACGCGGGATTTTTCTCTATGATGACCGGATGAGATACTCTATAATGAAATATAAATATTTTGGTTGTCAGGAATACAGCCGCTTTTATGGAAAAGCATTGTATATCTACGGAAAAGATATGCTTGCATTATGGAAGCCGCAGATAATCATTCCGGTTCCGCTTCATAGAAGAAAGCAGCGCATAAGAGGGTTTAATCAAGCTGAACTTCTGGCGAAAGAACTGTCCCGTTATGCTGGGATTCCTGTAGATACTGCTATTCTAAAAAAGTGCCATGCTACCCGATCACAGAAAAAACTGGATGCGGCTGAAAGAAAGAAGAATCTTCAAAAAGCTTTTCAGGTTGTAGGAAATCCTGCAGGAATGCGTATCTTGCTTATTGATGATGTATATACTACTGGAAGTACTATGGATGTGCTGGCAAAGCTTCTGTTGGAAAAGGGAGCATCCCATGTATATTTTCTCACGCTGTGTATTGGAAACAACAGGTAAAAAAATGCTTTTCATGGCATGGGATATATGATACAATCATCCTGTATGAGTATAGCTTTTCAGCTTTAAAAGAAACGCATAAGGAGCCATTTATGATAAACGAAGAAAAAGTAAAGATAATGGATCAGCTTGCTGTATATGAGAAACAGGAAGGCAGAAAGTATCTTCCGGTAAGCAAGTACTACAGGAGTGACTATATTGGTCTGGCGCTGATTAAGAATTTCTTTCTTGTAACAATTGGATATGGATTGATACTGGCTGTAATTGCAGCGTATAATTTGGAATATCTGCTGGATAATGTGCACAAGATGGATCTGATCTCTCTTGGAGTTGTAGCCCTGGGGGGATATATAGGAATATTGGTATTATATTCTGTGCTGACATATATCCAGTACACTGTGAAGTACCATAAGGCGAAGAAGAGTGTAAAACAGTATTACACTCAGCTGACGAAATTAGAGAAAATCTATACTCGTGAAGAAAAGAAATTCGCAGGACGTGAAATGTCAGGAGGATATAGAAAATGACAGCATTACTTGAGTTAAAGCAGAAAATAAAAGAAATATACGGACAGTATGAAATGTATATCCTGCCTGTAATGAAGTTTGTTCTTGCACTGGTTTATTTCCTGTGGATCAATGCGAATATGGGATATATGTCTCGCCTGAATAATGTATTTTTAGTACTGATCCTGGCATTGATCTGTTCCATTTTGCCGTCTTCCGCTATGATGTATATTGGTTTTGTGCTGATCCTTGTTCACAGTTATGCACTTGGAATTGAAATTGCGGCATTTATGCTTGTTCTGATCCTTCTGATGATGATCTTTTTCCTGAGGTTCAGTGGTGAACAGAATGTAACATTTGTATTTACACCGCTTTCCTTTGCATTCAGCCTTCCGGCATTACTTCCTATTGGAAGCGGACTTATGGAGAGCAGTTTATCTGCAATTCCGGCTGGCTGCGGTGTGGTTATGTATTATTTTATCCGTTTTTTAAGATCACAGTCAACAATTCTTGTGAATCCGGATCTGGAGATGACAGATAAGCTGCAGATCATGGCTGACGGTCTGGTACAGAACTGGGGAATGTGGATTGCAGTTGTTGCTTTTGTAGCAGTTATCCTTCTGGTACATCTGATCCGTACCCGCTCTTTTGATCATGCATGGAGGATATCTATTATTACAGGCGGTGTTGCCTATGTGTTTATAATGCTTGTTGGAAGTTTTGGAATGAACCTGAATGCAACTGTTGCAATGGTTCCGCTTCTGATCTGTACGATTGCAGCTGTTCTCCTGGCACTTGTGCTTGAGTTCTTTGCATTTGGAGGAGATTACAGCCGTGCAGAGCGTCTGGAGTATGAGGATGATGAGTACTTCTATTATGTAAAAGCAGTTCCCAAGGCTTCTGTTGCAACTTCCGAGAGAAGTATTAAGAAAATAAATGCAGAACCTGTTCGTGAAGAGCGCAAGGCAGAGGACAACTCTGGTACTTATGCCAATCCAATCTTCCGACAGGATGAGAAGCCTAAAAGAAAGAAAGCTTCTCCAGCAGCAGACAGAAAGCCAAGACAGGCAGAGAAACCTGCTGCTAAGGATATTGATTTTGAAAAAAAGCTTGAAGAATCTCTTAAAGATCTTTAAGGTTACTGCTTGGCAGTGAATGGTAACAAAGAAAGGAGTACACTATGCAGGATATGGCAGTCAGATTATCAGGATATTTGTCAAAACTCTCCCTGCCCAGTCTGGGAGTAACAGACATACTGGAGATTGCCCTGATTTCCTTCTTTATCTATCAGTTTATGGTGTGGATCAAGTTTACCCGCGCTTATACTCTGTTGAAGGGAATTCTGATAGTACTCCTTTTTATTTTATTTGCATATGTGTTGAAAATGAATACGATCCTCTGGATCATTAAGAATCTTTCTACTATACTTCTTACCAGTGTTGTTGTTATTTTCCAGCCAGAACTTCGGAAAATGCTGGAGCAGCTGGGACAGAAGAAGTTTATGGCTTCTATTTTCCCTTTGGATGCCGGCAAAGAGGTACAGGAAAGGTTTACAGATAAAACAATCAATGAGCTTGTGAAGGCATGTTTTGACATGGGAGAAGTAAGAACTGGCGCATTGATCGTCATTGAGCAGAATATCCGCTTAAGTGAATATGAGCGCACAGGAATCAATGTGGATGCAGTTCTTACAAGTCAGCTCCTGATCAATATTTTTGAACATAATACACCACTCCATGATGGCGCTGTCCTGGTGCGTGGCAATCGAATTGTAGCAGCTACCTGTTATCTGCCTCTTTCCGACAATATGGAGCTGAGCAAACAGCTTGGAACCAGACACAGAGCTGGTGTGGGAATTAGTGAAGTAAGTGATTCCCTGACAATTATTGTTTCAGAAGAAACCGGGCAGGTGTCTATGGCCCAGAACGGACAGCTCAGCAGAGGTCTTACCAGTGCTGAACTGAGATCTGCATTGATCAAGGCTCAGAATAAAAAGGTTGTAACTAACAGTAAACTGCGTCATCTGTTGAAAGGAAGAATGAGACATGAAGAAGACAAAGCTGACTAGGAATTTTACCTTGAAGATCATGTCTGTTTTCATCGGATTTCTGATCTGGTTTATTGTGGTAAATGTGGACAATCCGGTATCCAGTAAAAGTATCACCATTGCCGGAGAAAGTGTAGAACTCCAGAATACGGCTTATGTGGATAGTGCAAACATGATGTGTATGCAGGATGATGATCCGGATCCTATAAGGGTTACAATCACAGGAGAGAGAAGACTTCTTTCCAGGATTACTCAGACCAATATAACCTTGACGGCAGATCTGCAGCAGGCAGGAAGCCTTGATACAGATCCGGTTATGGTTCCAATCACTGCCTCCTGTCCGGGAATCAGCCCCGAGAATATTAAAGTGACACCACAGTATCTCAGTGTCAGACTGGAAGAAAAAGTAACACAGGAGTTTCTGGTTAATGTAAATTACGGTTCCAGCCAGCCGGGCAAGGGCTACGAGGTTGGTTCCCAGACTGCAAGTCCGGAGAAAGTTAAAATTACAGGTCCGAAATCTCTTGTGAATAAAATTGATAAAGTAAATGCGACCGTTGATGTTGATGGCCGAACAAAGGATTTTTCCGAAGAGGCAGAACTGAATATTATTGATAAGAATCAGGACAGTCTTGCCGGAAGAATGGCTTATCTCACCATAGATAATACCAAAGTTGTTGTTACAACTAAATTTTGGAAGATTCGCACAGGCGTTAATATTGGTGCGGACTATGTAGGTGTGCCGGCAGATGGCTATCAGGTGGAGAGTGTGACTACTGTTCCGGATACTGTAAGTATTGCGGGAACAGATGAGGCATTGGAGACTCTGAAGCAGAATGACAACACGATCTGGATAGGCGGTACTGATATTGATATTACAGGAGAGACAACTGATATTGAGAAGAAAGTCAGTCTGAAAGATGTGCTTCCTGAGGATGTGAAGCTGACAAGCGGAACCAGTGAGGACGTTTGGGTGAAGGTAAGTATTTTACCTATTGGAAGTCATTCATATGGTCTTCCCTCCAATCAGGTTACGGTAGATAACCTTGCTGATAATCTTCTGGTAACATTTGGAACAGATAAGATTGAAATCCGCGTGAAAGCAACAGCTGGAGAGCTTGATGACTTTAATCTTGACGAAGTGAAAGCTTCTGTTGATCTGAAGGATATGGAAGTAGGAAGCTATCAGATCCCTGTGACTGTGAAGCTGCCTAAGGGATTTGAACTTCTGGATGATGTGGTTGCAGATGTGACTATATCAGAAGTTTCCAATTCAGATACTAATAATGAATGAGCTGTTGTTTACGGATAACGTTTGGCGAAATATATTGCCATGGATCTAGAGAACAGCAGCAATAAGGGAGAGAAACTATGGTAAGTGAGAAAGTAAGGGTGAACAATCCTTCCGGCCTTCATTTACGACCGGCAGGCATTCTTTGTAAGGAAGCTATGAAATATAAATCTCTTATAACATTTCAGTATGGTCAGGGGTCTGCCAATGCCAAAAGCGTGCTCAGTGTTCTGGGCGCGTGTGTGAAATGTGGTGATGAGATTACTATATTTTGCGAAGGCGAGGACGAAACAGAGGCTTTAAGAAATCTTGTAACTGTTATCAATAATGGTTTAGGAGAATAAGATTTACAACGTTACAATAGGGAGGCATAAAAGTGAAAAAGAGAGTAGCAGCCGCAGTTTTAGGGATTATGTTAAGTGTGTCCATGGGTCTGGAGGTTCCAGCCGCAGCTTTGGATAGCGGATTTGAATCCGGATTTACATCTGAACAGGCAGCAGATGTGCAAACAGAAGACGGAGCCGAAGCAGTACAGCCGTCTGAGGATACAGAGGTGCCTGCAGATACGGCAGCAGCTGAGGAGCAGCAGGTACAGGAAAGCCAGGACAAGGAAGAACATACAGACAGCGAAAATTCAGGAGAAAGTACAGATGGTTTTTTCGATGGCTTTACTTCAGGTGAAACAGTGGAGGAGAATGGAAGTACTGCTCCGGTAGATGGATTTGAAGCTGTTCCTGAAGGCACATTGGATGGGACTCAGGAAGTACAGGCAGATAATTCAGACGGAGTATTTGACTGGAAAGAATGGGAGCAGACAGCTGATGGTTTTAAGCTTCGCAAGAAGAAATCAGCTGTAAGTGCAGCTGCTGAGACTCAGAATGTGGCTGGTTCTGATGAGATTCAGGCTTTTGATGAAGTCCAGGAGAATGGCGAAGCAGCAGGTACGGAAAGTGTAGAGGCTGAAGGAACAACTGCTCAGGCTGAATATTATACCGCAGCAGATGGCATTGTAGAGATTACTACAAGAAACGAGGCTGGAGCAGTTCATACAGGAAGTTATTTGTTTGATGCTAATGGATTTTTGGTTACCGGCATTAAGACTTTAGTTGGAACGGAGAGTGCAAATGGGGCTGTTGGTGAATTCTATTTTACAGCTTCCGATAGTGCACAGGCATATACAGAATATAATGGACAGGGTGCTGCACTGGTTCCGTGGAAGACCACACTTGGTCAGATGAAGAAGGATTACTGGCTGTGGAACAAAGAAAGCAGAAACTTCCATTATTATGGCGCAGATGGTAAGGCACTAACCACTGCACAGTTAGATGAAGCTGCCAAGGCAAATAATACATATACAGGATATTATAAGATTAATGATGAGTATTATTGTCTGGATGAGAATGGAACACCACGTACTGGGGATGTTACTCTGACCGTAAACGGAGTAGCCGCACAGTACTACTTCCAGCCAGCAGAAACAGATCAGGAAATTCCAGGAAAGATGTACCGTGATGGATGGAAGAGGTTTGCAGGAACAGCCGGTGAGCAGTGGAAATATTATGATTCCGGTGAGCTGGACAGCAGTAAGATTGGACAGCTTATGGTTCATGGCGTTATTGTAACAGAGCTTGACGGACGTAAAGATGCGGAAAATTCCTATCTGATCGATAAGAATGGCTATCTTCTTAAGAAGACTATGAAGAAAGCCACAGATGGCAAATATTATCTGACAGATAAGAATGGCTGTATTTATAAGAATCGTATTGTCACTTATAAAAAGAAACAATATTATGTAACAGAAACTGGTGCAAGAGCAACCTGGAAAAAGGTATGGCATCGCTGTCCTGGGTCTGGAAACAGAATGTACTATTTTGGTTCTACTGCTGGCCGGATCGTGAAGAAAACCGGATGGCAGAAAGTAACCACCTCTAAGGGGAAATTCTATGGCTGGTTCCTGTTCAATAAAAAAGGAAAGCATTATGCCAATACACTGAGAAACGGATATTATTTCAAAGCTGATGGAAGACTTGCCAGCGGAGTTACCGTGATCAATGGCAAGAGTTATTTCTTTAAACCATCTACATCTAATACAAGAAATGGCCAGATGGTTAAGAATGAGATGTTTGTTTACAAGAAAAAAACATATTTTGCAGACTCTAAGGGTGTACTTCGCAAGAGCGGATGGCAGAAGATTGATGGAAACTGGTATTACTTCAAGAATATGAGTCTTGTGAAGAATGCATTCGTGAAGAAAGGCAAAAAATATGGATATGTAGATGCTACTGGTAAGTTCACTACAGGCTGGGTGGTTGTAGACAATTCCCAGAATCTGGTTCGTTACATTAACCCGGATAAGAAGGGCTTTGTGCAAAATGAATCCAAGTGGATTGATGGCAAGCTGTATTACTTTGATAAGAATGGTTACAGAATCAATGACGTGACAAATATTTACAAATCAGGATATACAGTTGAAGTGGATCGTGTAAATGGTGTTATGACAATTTATGCAGATGCGAACCGTACAATTCCGGTTAAGACCATTCGTGTCTCAGTAGGCAATCCTGGAACAGATACTCCGACAGGCAGATATAAACTGACAAGATACAGCAGATGGCAGGCGCTTATGGGACCGTCCTGGGGACAGTATGGTACTCATGTAGATGGTGCTGGTCAGGGCGGAATTTTCGTCCACTCTATTGCATGCGGCTCAGCAAACAGCTATAATTTGCCGGTTAGTGCATATCTTAAGCTTGGAAGCCCGGCTTCCCATGGCTGTATCCGTACCTGTGTTGCCGATGCAAAATGGGTATATGAGAACTGCAATGGTTCCACCATTTATATTTTCGATGGAACCTATAAGTCTGACGAAGTATTCAAAGGACCGCTGGGACGTCGCGCAATTACACCGCTGAAGGGAATTAAGAATGGCGGATACTACGATCCGACCGATCCAGCAGCTTAATAGCTTACTCTGAAAGATATTTGTTGATAAAAAAACGACATAAAAAGCCAAAAAGAGTGTCTTAAAATTATCAGATTTGATGATTTTAAGGCACCTTTTTACTGTTTTGGAGAATAACATTGAAATTTGAAAATGGAAACTGTATAATAACAAAGTAACACATTTTTAACATCTTGTAAGAAACAAGCGAATAAGGGTAAACGGTAAACACTACTGGTCCGGTAAGGAACGTAACCTGAAACTGTTTATCAGGAGGAGATATGGGAAAATGGAAAAAATGGCTGTCTGCCGGTTTATTTACAGCTATGCTTGGAACTGCAATAATTGCAGGACCAACTGCAGATGTAAGTGCCAATGCAGGAAATAAGCCATATAATATTGAAAATGTTTCACCAGATGCGCATCTGGCACCAAGTGTAGGAGATTCCTCTTCCAAGACAAGCTCAAAGGCATGGCACAAAATTGACGGAGTATGCTACAATGGAAGTGGAAAGAAAGTAGAAGGAGCCATTACCAGAGGTATGGATGTCTCAGAATGGCAGGGAAAGATCAATTGGAAGGAAGCCAAGAAAGATCTGGATTTTGCCTTTGTGCGTATTTCCTATGGAACCAGACATCTGGATGATTATTATGCCTATAATATGACTGAGGCAGAAGCAGCAGATGTGCCGGTGGGAACTTATGTATACAGTCTTGCCAAGACAAACAAAGAAGCACTTGCTGAAGCGCAGCTGGCTATTCGTCAGATGCAGGGACATAAGGTTTCCTATCCGGTAGCTTTTGACCTGGAAGATGAAGCTACATTGGGAACCTTGACCAGAAAGGAAATTTCCCAGATTGCTCTCACATTCTGTGATGAGATCCGCAAGGCAGGATATACACCAATTCTCTACATGAATCTGAATTGGTATAATAATTTTGTAGACTGGAACGTTCTGGAAGGCTCCGGTCTGGATGTCTGGATTGCAAGCTACGGAGATACAATTCTTGCACCGAGCGCCAGCAAATACAAATACACCATCTGGCAGTGCACAGCTGGTGATGAAGTTCCAGGTATGATCAGTACCAAGAAGCTGATCAGCGGTGTTCCAAAAGAGAACAATGTGGATCTGAACTTTGGCTATGTAGATTATACAACCAAGGTTGTTCCCAGATGGAATTCTCAGGAAGGCTATACCCCTGCAAAACAGCCTTTATATTCAGATCCCAAGCTTCACAAGAATGGCTGGACCACTGTTAAAGGCAGAAAATATTACTACACAAATGATAAAAAGGCCAAAGGCTGGCTGGAAATTGATAGCAAGTATTACTGCTTTAGTTCCGTAGACGGACACTTATATAAAAGCAAGCTGATCAAGAAAGACGGCACTGCTTATTACGTGGACAAAAACGGCGTACGTGTAGAAAATAAAGTTGTGACAAAGAAAGGCAAGACCTACTATTTCGGAGCAGATGGCAAAGCCCTGACAGGTATGCGCAAGGTGGGCAGGAAATATTATTATTTCAGCACTACATCCTTTGCCATGGAAAAGAATTACAAATATGTAGCAGCCAACGGCAGCATTTACTATTTTGGAAGTAAAGGTTACCGTGCAAAGAACAAGTTTATCACCCTCACAGAGAATGGCAGGAAGAATACTTATTATTTTGGAAAAAATGGAAAGGCTTATAAGGGCTGGTACACTATCAAAGGAAAAAAATATTATTTCTACCGCGGAACGGGTGCTGGCGCAGGAGTACGTGCGCAGAACGTGAGCCTGACCAGTGCAGATGGACTCGTTTCCGTATTTAACAAAAATGGTGTATGTACCAAACAATACAGATAGGATGACCAGTAACAGTAACCAATAATCTTGATTTATCAGACGGAATCATGTATATTAGAGCGTGTTTGAAAGATCTCCCACAAATTGTGACGCACATCTTGCAGAAAACCTTTTTAAACACGTTCCAAGAAGTCGATAAGACTGTAAATTTGACTGAATATAAAATGAAAGATAAATAAGGAGAAAAGAAAATGGGAAAAATTAAAGTAACAAATTGTGATGATATTGAAGGATTAAAAGTAATCGAGCCAACCGTATTTGGAGATTCCAGAGGTTATTTTATGGAGACTTACAATTACAATGACTTCAAAGAGGCAGGAATTGACGTAGAATTCGTACAGGATAATCAGTCCAGCTCACGTTATGGTGTTCTTCGCGGTCTCCATTTCCAGCTTCATTATCCACAGGACAAACTTGTCCGCGTAGTAAACGGAGAAGTGTTTGATGTGGCTGTAGATTTAAGAGAGGGCTCCAAAACTTATGGAAAATGGTACGGAGTTGTTCTTTCAGCAGAGAATAAGAAACAGTTTTTTATTCCGAAAGGATTTGCACATGGCTTCCTGGTTCTTTCTGAGAATGCGGAGTTTACTTATAAATGCTCCGATTTTTATCATCCAAACGATGAGGGCGGTCTGATCTGGAATGATCCGGACATCAATGTACAGTGGCCGATTCCGGAAGGTATGGAGCTGATCTTCTCTGACAAGGATCAGAAATGGGGCAGCTTTAAGGAACTTAACAGATAGGAGACTGTAAATGCTTAAGTCTATTTTTTCCCTGCCGGCGGATTTATATAAAAACCGCCGGCTGGTTATGAAACTGGCAAAAAATGATTTCAAGACCCGATATGCAGGTTCTTATTTTGGAACCTTCTGGGCTTTCGTTCAGCCAGTGGTAACAATTCTGGTATACTGGTTTGTATTTTCAGTGGGGTTCCGGTCCAACACAGATGAACTGGGAGTCCCTTTTGTGCTTTATCTGGTAGCTGGTATTGTGCCCTGGTTTTTCTTTTCTGATGCGCTTTCCGGAGGTACCAATTCGCTTCTGGAATACAATTACCTTGTAAAAAAGGTAGTGTTCAACATTAGCGTCCTTCCAGTGGTAAAAATAATTTCCGCTTTATTTGTACATGGCTTTTTTGTACTTCTGGCAATTATTCTTTATATATGTAACGGAAGATTTCCTGACTGGTACTACCTTCAGATATTGTATTATAGTGCATGCGTCTTTTTTCTTGTGTTGGGACTTTGCTATGCTACCAGTGCAATTGCAGTCCTTTTCCGCGATCTGAACCAGATTATTGGTATCGGATTACAGGTTGGAGTATGGCTGACTCCTATTATGTGGGTGTCAGAGAGCATGATCGGTACCAACAGCCTTCTATACAAAATTCTTCAGCTGAATCCTGTATTTTATATTGTATCAGGATATCGTGACGCATTTATTATCAAGCGCTGGTTCTTCGAAAGACCAGTCTGGACATTATATTTCTGGGTATTTGCCATCTGCTGCTTCCTGTTTGGAAACTGGATCTTTAAGCGGCTTCGGGTTCATTTTGCAGATGTTCTGTAAATAGGAGAAAAGCAGTTATGAATCGAAATGTATTCAGCGAAGAGGGAAGGTAACGGCTCATGAGACATGTTCGATGAAGTACAGAACTGTAGAGGAACTGAGCAGTTATGATGCGGATAGAAAAGAAAGGAAACAACGTGGAAAGTAAAAACGCCATTGAAATAAGAAATTTGTCCAAGATGTATAAGCTCTATAACAGACCACTGGACCGCCTGAAGGATTCTCTGGGGCTTAGTCGTAAGAAGCTGTATAAAGAGCATTATGCACTTAAGGATGTTAGTTTTGATATTGGAGAAGGAGAATGCGTTGGTATTATTGGAACAAACGGCTCCGGAAAATCCACCATTCTGAAAATTATTACCGGTGTACTGGCTCCTACAGCCGGAACCGTAACCGTAAATGGAAGAATTTCAGCTCTTCTGGAGCTGGGAGCCGGATTTAATCCGGAATATTCCGGTATGGAAAATATTTTCCTGAATGGTACCATGTTAGGTTTTTCCGAAGAAGAAATCAACGCAAGACTGGATGAAATCCTCAGTTTTGCTGATATTGGTGATTTTATCCATCAGCCGGTAAAGACCTACTCCAGTGGTATGTTTGTACGCCTGGCCTTTGCTGTGGCTATCAACATAGATCCGGAGATCCTGGTAGTGGATGAAGCACTTTCTGTAGGTGATGTATTTTTTCAGGCGAAATGCTATCATAAGTTCGAGGAATTTAAGAAACAGGGCAAAACTATTTTGTTTGTAAGTCACGACCTGGGAAGCATTTCCAAATACTGCGATCGTGTTATTCTTTTGAATCAGGGTGTCATGCTGGACGAGGGCACGCCTAAAGCTATGGTAGACATGTATAAGCAGCTTCTGGTACATCAGGATCCGGTGAAACAGGCAGAAGGCTCAGAGACAAAGAAAGAAGACTGGAAACAGGGATTCCTTGTGAACCCAAACACATTGGAGTATGGGGAAAAACAGGCTGAGATCACAGACTTCGTTGTAATGGATTCCAAGGGACTTCAGACCAACACGATCGAGAAGGGGTCTAAATTTCAGATTAAAATGCGCATTCATTTTCATGAAAGCATTCAGCAGCCTATTATGGCTTTCACGTTCAAGAATATTCAGGGAACTGAGATCACAGGAACCAACACTATGTATGAAGGTGTGAATGTGGAACACACAGACGCAGGGGATGAGTGTGTAGTGGTTTTTGAGCAGAAAATGGATATGCAGGGCGGGGAATATCTTCTCTCCTTTGGATGTACCGGTTATCGGAATGGAGATTTTACCGTATTCCATCGTTTATATGATGCATGCAACATAACTGTGGTTTCTTCCAAAAATACAGTTGGATTCTACGATATGAATTCCAAAGTGTGGATAGAGGAATAATAAAATATGCAGGAAAAAATCGGAAACGTAACATTAGATTATGAGTATTACCCAGGCGAGGATCTGTACAGCGATGGTCCTGTGGAAGAAGAGCTTCTTGAAATTGCGAAAAATTATCAGGAGAAGGAACTAAACCAGTTGATCTATGAGCGAAACAGCTGGCCGGTTCTTTATCATTTTTCACATATTCGCCAGAACATTCTGGAGTGGCTCCCTATCACAAAAGAACAGAAGGTTCTGGAAATCGGATCCGGATGTGGACCGATCACAGGAGTTCTCGCGCGAAAAGCCAAAAGTGTCACCTGTATCGATCTGTCGAAAATGCGCAGCACCATCAATGCATATCGAAATCGCGAATGCGATAATGTGAAAATTATGGTAGGAAATTTTCAAGATGTGGAGAGTAGTCTTACTGAGAAATATGATTACATTACCCTGATCGGTGTGTTTGAATATTCCCAGGGCTATATCGGGACAGCACAGCCTTATGTGGAAATGCTCCGACGCATTGCCCGCCATCTGGCACCGGGAGGCAGAATCGTGATCGCGATTGAGAACCGGCTTGGTCTGAAATACTGGGCCGGCTGCACCGAAGATCATGTGGGAAAATATTTTGAAGGACTGGAGAACTATCCGGATACCAGAAGTGTGCAGACTTTTTCCAGAAAGGAACTGTCTGATATTATTGACCAGGCTGGTGAATTTAAGACCACTTTCTATTATCCATATCCGGATTATAAATTCCCGATGACTATTTATTCAGACAAGCGTCTGCCGAAGAAAGGCGAGCTTCGGGATAATTTCTGTAATTTTGACCGTAACAGAATACAATTGTTCAATGAGGGGAAAGTATACGATTCCCTCACTGATGCAGGACTTTTTCAGGAATTTTCCAATTCATTCCTGGTGATTGTGGAAAGGAAGGAAAACAAATGAAAGAGATTATTTTCAGTAAATATTCCAATGAAAGAAGCCGTTCCTTCGCAATTCGCACTGACATTGTGGAAGAAGATGGGAAAAGATGGCTGGAGAAAAAATGGCTGTATCCGGAAGGAAAAGAACATGTTCTTCGCATGAAAAAATGGAATCAGAAGCTTGATCAGATGTATGGGGAAGTTCCGTTTCTGAGCAACAAGTGCGAGATAGGCGAAGACTGTGCTTATTTTGAGTATCTGGAACAGGAGAATCTTGCAGAATATCTGGATGATCTGCTGGGAAAGGGAGAAAAGGAAAAAGCTGAGAAAATTTTTACGGAATATCTGGAAAACGTACAGAAGCTTCACAGCAAAAAGCCGTTCACAATAACTGAGGAATTCAAAAATGTTTTCGGTGATGTGCCTATGCCTGGCGGACTGACATGTACAGATGTTACGAATATTGATATGATCTGTGACAATGTTGTAATGACCCGTCCATATACACTTCTGGACTATGAATGGACATTTGAGTTTCCTGTTCCCTGTGAATTTGTACTGTATCGGATCATCCATTACTATATACAGACGCATAAAGTGCGTGAAGTGCTGAATGCAGCCGGATTTTATGAGAAATTTGGTATTTCAGAAGTAATGAGAACCAGTTTTTCCGGAATGGAAAGCGGTTTTCAGGTATATATCACAGGCACGCATGTTCCTATGAGGGAGATGTATGCCACAATGACTCCAGGGGTGGAATATTTGTCCCTGAGTAATCTGGGACCGCTGCAGGTATATTTCGCGGAACAAAGAGGTATGTATTCCGAAGCAAGTTCTGTAAAAAGACCTATTATGGCCGGAAAGGTAAAATGCACCTTGAATCTGCCGAAAAGCTGCAGGTTTATTAGAATTGATCCAGGTGATCATCCGTGTACGGTACATCTTGCAGCAATCCGCTTTGACAGGATGCCTGCTTCCCTGGACGGGGTTCTGACACCCGATGGAACAATCTGCGGCAGCTGGGCCTTCCTTTCACGGTTTGATCCCTGCATTGTAGATATAGAGGTTCCGGAAGGTGCTAAGAATCTTACACTGAATCTGGAGATTGATGAGGCAAAAGAAGATATGCTGAATGAGATCTGTTCCCTTGAGGTGAGAAGCCACAGTCTTAAAGGAGTGCTTGGAGAGCGGGCGAGAGAAGCAGTGGGCCGTCTGAAAAATGGTCGGGAATCTTCTGCAAAGAAAGGAAAGTAGAATGAATCAAAAGGTAATGCTGGTTGAAAAAGAACGGTTTCTTTTGAATGATAATTGCAAATATATGATCACAGGAAGGGTTTCAAAGGAAGCAGATATAGAGTGTTATCTGGACGGTATCCGCCGTCCTTCTGAGACAAACCTGATTACTGTGATGACCGGATTTATGAGGGCTGTGGAGACGAAAAATCCAGGAGGCAAATGGGTGGAGGTATTAGTTACCCTGCCTGAAAATCTGCAGAATTACAAAAAACTTGAGGTGTACGCTGTTAACGGAAAGGAGCGTTTCCTCTGGTATAAGATGAAAACCTCGGATCTTATGAGAAAACAGGGAAAACCTCAGCTTTTTGTTGATGGGGAATCTATAGTCAGAGAGCAGAAGAAGGTTATCCTTGCCGGCTGGGCGGTAGGAACTACACCGGTTTCCCTGCAGGTATATGATGAAAATAAAAAGCCTGTGAAAATAACCCTGAAGCGGAATACCCGAATGGACGTGGCAGAAATGTTTCGGGAATGCGAAGTGAATAAGGATTGCGGATTCCATATCCAGGCAGAAAATGTATCTGGAAAGAAGGCTTATCTTGTTGCAAAGGATGAGAACGGAAAAAAGGCAGTCTACCAGATTGGTATTTCAAAGGGCGAACGCTTTAAGGCAAAAGCCAGCCTTTATTCGAAAAAGGCAATGGAGAATTATCGTTCCAATGGCATTCATACTGTGATCCGGAAGTCGCTGATCAAGCTGGAAGCATTGAGCAAGGGAGACGGTCTTTACCAGACCTGGCTGAAGGAGAACAGGGTTACTAAGAAAGAACTGAATCAGCAGAGAAAGACTGTTTTTCGGGAGAACATTAAGTTTAGCCTTGTGGTTCCTCTCTATAAGACGGATAAGTACCTTTTGAAGGCTCTTGTGGATTCTGTGCTGGCGCAGACATACAGCAACTGGGAACTTTGCCTTTCAGATGGAAGTGGAGCAGATTCTCCGATCCGCAGTATTCTGGAAGAGTATCAGAAAAAGGATCCAAGGATCAAAGTTGTTTTCAATGAGAAACAGCTGCAGATTTCAGACAATACAAATGCTGCTATTGGAATTGCCACTGGAAATTATATTGCATTTGCAGATCATGATGATACCCTGGCAGAGGAAGCTTTTTATCAGATGGCAAAGGAAATCTCACAGCATCCGGAGGCGGATCTTATTTATTCTGATGAGGATATTATTGATATAAGAGGAAATCGGCTTTTCCCTCATTTTAAGCCGGATTTTAACCCTGATTATCTGTGCTGCGTAAATTATATCTGCCATCTGGTGGTTGTAAAGAGAACGCTTCTCGATCGAACAGGGCTTCTGCGGCCAGAATATGACGGTTCTCAGGACTTTGATTTTCTGCTTCGCTGCACGGAGCATACAGACAGTGAGAAGATCCGCCATATTCCCAAAATTCTGTATCACTGGAGAAGCCATGAGGGTTCCACAGCGGGCAATCCGGATGACAAGCCATATGCAGTGATCGCAGGAGAAAAGGCACTTGCAGGACATTATGAGCGCATGGGAATTAAGGCAGAGGTGGAATACACTGGATGCCCGGTCGTTTTCAGAACCCATTTTGTTATAGAGGGTGACCCGAAGGTATCAATTCTGATTCCGAATAAGGATCATACAGAGGATCTGAATAAATGTGTGACTTCCATTCTGGAGAAGAGCACCTGGAAAAATATCCAGATTATCGTAATTGAGAATAACAGTGAGAGGGAAGAGACCTTCCACTATTATGAGAAACTTGAGAAGCGGTATCCTCAGGTAAAAGTGGTTACATGGGATGGTCCCTTCAACTATTCAGCAATCAACAATTTTGGTGCAAAATATGCGGATGGAGATTATTTCCTTCTGCTCAATAATGATACAGAGGTTATTACTCCAGAGTGGCTGGAGAACATGATGGGCTATTGCCAGAGAGAGGATGTGGGCATTGTAGGTGCCAAGCTCCTTTACCCGGATAATACGGTTCAGCATGCTGGTGTTGTGGTAGGAATTGCAGGTTTTGCAGGACATATTCTTACCGGATATGACAGATATGCCACAGGATATTTGTGGAGACTGGCAACTACACAGGATGAGAGTGCAGTAACAGGCGCCTGTCTGATGGTGAAGCGAAGCGTTTTTGAGGAACTTCATGGGCTGGATGAAAGCTTTGCAGTGGGACTGAATGATATTGACTTCTGTCTTAGGGCAAGGGCACTTGGTAAATTGGTTGTATTTACTCCGGAGGCCTGCCTGTACCATTATGAATCTAAGTCACGCGGACTGGAGAATACGCCGGAGAAGAAGGCGCGTCTTCAGAAAGAGGTGGATCATTTCCGGGAACGTTACAGAGATTTTCTGAAAAAGGGTGATCCGTATTACAATCCGAATCTGAGTATTGTGAGAGGGGATTGTGCATTCAGGATGGCGTATGAGAAGAAGGATGAAATAGTTTGATGCAGAACTAATATAAAAACCCAGTCGGGAGAGGAAGATACCCTGTCCTGACTGGGTTTTTTATTAGGATTTTACAATTTTCACGATCCTCCAGATCAAAAGAATCAGAAGAAGTAAGAATACACCGGCAATTACAAAATACGGAATTTCAGTGTGATTATCGGAGTAGTCCTTGGCCGCCTGCATGTGCTGCTGACCTTCCTGGACGGAAGCAGTATCATCAGACTGAACAACTTCAAGGACTGCAGATCCCACAGAAGTGCCGTTGAAAAGGTAGGTGCGGTCAATCTGGTCGCCGTTCTGGGAATCTTCTGTGGTAAGGCTATCGGCACCGGTGCCGGCTGGAACTACTACGTCACCGCCGGAGATAATGCTGAAATCGCTGTCTCCAAGGGATAAAGTTACAAACTGATCAAATCCATAATTGAGAATAGAGGCTGCATCAGGAGCTGTCTGACCGGAAGCACCTTTCAGGACTACGCTGATCAGAGTCATGCCATTTCGCTGGGCTGCACATACCAGTGTACTTCCGGAGGCTTCCGTATAACCTTCCTTACCGCCGATACATCCTTCGTAAAATCCGGTGCTGCCAGTATCTGTCATGGTGAATTTGCTGGTCAGGTTACGGGCTGCCGCTTTATTGGTGGCAGGGATCGTGTAGCTGGTGGCTGCTGCGATGGTTCTGAAAGACTCATTCTGGATGGCGGCCTGCATGATCAGCGCCATGTCGTGGGCTGTAGTGTGCTGGTTGTCATCCGGAAGTCCGGTGGGATTCGTGAATACGGTATTGGTACATCCAAGCTCCTGTGCCCTGGTATTCATCTGCTGGACAAAGCCGTCCACAGAACCGCCTACATGCTCTGCAATCTGCAGTGCAATATCATTGGCAGAGGCAACCATAATGGCATACAGGCACTGCTCTACAGTGAAGACCTCGTCAACCTGTGAGGAAATACTGGCACCACCGTCTGTGACACCGGAAACTCCGGTGGCGGTCATGGTAACCTCATCTGTGAGCTGTGTATTCTCAAGAGCCAGAAGACAGGTCATGATCTTGACTGTACTTCCAGGGAAAAGTACTTCGTCTGCATTCTTGGAATAGAGAATGGTATTGGTGGTATTCTCCATGACTACAGCCGCTTCAGAAGAAATATCGGAAGCCTGTGGCCATCCGGAAATGGAATTGGTAGATATGGTACCTGATGCTTCAACTGCTGCACTCTGGTCTGCCTCTTCTGCAGATATGGGAACCTGGAAAAGAAGAGATGCAAAAAGACCAAGAGTCAGAAAAACTGAGGTTATCTTTCGCTTTTTCATAGTATAATGAACTCCTGTATTAAAATAAGGGTATCTGCAGTGCTGTCTGTGAACAACATGGTAACACTCTTTCTGACAGTGCAGATACAATTCTGTTGCAAGTATAACATATAGTATATTTTTCCTGTAAAATAGAAAAATATAATACAAATATAATCATATCCTAAAATGTGGTTCAATTCAACCTTTCTTTTACAGCTTCCTTGCAAAATTGTTTCTTCAATGTTAAAATAGGGTCATTATAAAAGCAAAGGATTTTAATATGAGCGATAAAAACGGATCAGAGGGACGGATCCAGTGGTCTCGTTTCTTCAAAAAATTATCTCCTTACATGATCCAGAAGGGACTTTTGTATCTGAAACATTATGGTCCCAGGGAGTTCTGGATACGGCTGCACGAGCGCTTTGAGCCGGAGGAGATCCCCTATGGTCCCTGGTACGCGGCATATGTGCCGGACCAGACGGTCCTTGACAAACAAAGAAAGAAAAAATTTGCTTACGCACCTCTTATCAGCGTGGTAGTTCCGGCTTATCGTACTCCGGAATTATTTTTGCGGCAGATGATCGATTCACTGGAAGCACAGACCTATGAGGACTGGGAGCTTTGCATTGCCAATGGAAGTCCGGAAGATCAGTCTATGAGAAAAGTGCTGGAAGAATACAGCAGCAGGGACAGGAGAGTACGCTGGCAGGAACTCACTGAGAATAAAGGGATTGCAGAGAACACCAATGCTGCATTTGCCATGGCAAAGGGAGAATTTGTGGGGCTTCTGGATCATGATGATCTTCTTGCGCCAAATGCTCTTTACGAGGTTGTGAATGCACTGAACCAGCATGAGCACGGGGATGCAGTATACACAGATGAGGATAAGGTAACTGCTGAACTGGACGAGCATTTTCAGCCGCACCTGAAGCCGGATTTTAATATTGATCTGCTTCGTTCCAATAACTATATTTGTCACTTTTTTGTTGTGCGGCGGCAGCTGGTAGAAGAAGTGGGCGGATTCCGCAGGGAATTTGACGGTGCACAGGACTATGATTTTATTTTCCGTTGTGTGGAAAAAGCCAGGGAAGTGGTGCATGTACCGGAGATTTTGTACCATTGGCGTACCCACAAGGCATCTACTGCTGATAATCCTGCAAGTAAGATGTACGCTTTTGAAGCAGGCAAACGTGCTATCGAGGCACATCTTGAGAGGACTGGAGTAAAAGGCACTGTAAGCCATACTCCGGATCTTGGATTTTACAGAGTGAAATACCCGGTACAGGGACATCCGCTTGTTTCCATTATCATTCCCAATAAAGACGAGAAGGAAACTCTGGAGAAATGCCTGGAATCTATTAAGAAGAACACACTCTACGACAATTATGAGATCATTATCGTGGAGAATAACAGCACTACAGATGAGATTTTTGATTATTACAGGAAGATTTCAGAGGATCCCAGGATCCATCTGATCTGCTGGAAAAAGAAATTCAACTATTCCGCGATCAACAACTTTGGGGTTAAAAATGCCAGAGGTGAATATCTCCTTTTTCTGAATAATGATGTAACGGTCATTACAGAGGACTGGATGGGAGAAATGCTGGGGGTGTGTCAGCGAAGAGAAGTGGGAGCGGTAGGTGTGAAACTGATCTATCCGGACAATACCATCCAGCACGCAGGCTGTGTGATCGGAATTGGTGGAATTGCAGGTCATATGTTTGTGGATATGCCTGCGGATCGTACCGGATATCTCCACAAGGCGTCTATTTTACAGGATATGAGCGCTGTAACTGCAGCCTGTATGATGATGAAGCGCAGTGCTTTTGACAAAGTGGGCGGCTTCACAGAAGAACTTGCAGTCGCCTTTAACGATGTGGATCTGTGCCTGAAGACTACGAAAGCAGGTTATCTGGTGGTTTATGATCCTTATGCAAGGCTTTACCATATGGAATCCAAGACCCGCGGAGCAGAGAACAATGAGGTGAAAGTCAGACGTTTCCAGCGGGAAATCGAATATATGAGATGTAACTGGATCGATATTCTGAAGAACGGTGATCCCAATTATAATAAGAATCTTTCCCTGACCAAGTGGAATTATTCTTTAAGACCACTTCCGGGCATGACCGGCAAAAAGGAGGAAGACTAAGAAGACATTATGCAGGAAGTATCAGTCATTATTCCCAATTATAATGGGATGGCATATCTGGAGGGTGTGCTTTCAAGCCTGGAGCAGCAGGCGTTTCAGAATTTTGAGACCATTCTGGTGGACAATGGATCCTCAGATGGAAGCGTTGCCTTTGTAATGGGGAACTTTCCCTGGGTACACATTGTGGAGCTGCCAGATAATTTCGGCTTTTCAAGAGCTGTAAATGAGGGGATTTATGCATCACGGACACCTTATGTGCTCCTTTTGAATAACGATACAGAAGTAGATAAGAATTTTGTAGGGGAAATGCTGGCAGCTATAAAGCGTCATAAGAAGGCCTTCTCCTGCAGTGCAAGGATGATCTGTTATCATGACCGGAATAAACTGGATGATGCAGGAAATTATTATTCTGCTCTTGGCTGGGCATATGCCCGGGGCAAAGGAAAGGATATTCATTCCTTTGAGAAGGAAGGGCGGATATTTGCTTCATGCGCTGGCGCAGCTATTTACCGTAAGAAGGTTTTTGAGAAAATCGGATATTTTGATGAAGAGCATTTTGCATATCTGGAAGATATTGATGTGGGCTATCGTGCCAGGATCTTTGGATATGAGAACTGGTATGTGCCAGCTGCACTGGTCTATCATGTAGGCAGCGGAACAAGCGGATCCAGATACAATCAGTTTAAGACCAGATATTCTTCAAGAAATAATATTTATCTGATCTACAAAAATATGCCGGTTCTTCAGATTATTTTGAATCTTCCTTTTCTGGTGCCGGGCTTTGGCATGAAGATCCTGTTTTTTTCCCAGAAGGGAATGGGCAGGGAGTATGTGGCAGGAATCAAAAATGGGTTCCAGATCAGTCATAGAAATAAAAAAGTGAAGTTCCACATGAGAAATCTTGGAAGATACGCCAGAATCCAGCTGGAACTGTGGTGGAATATAATTTACAGATTTATGGTATAAAAAGTTTGTGCAGAAGTGATTCGTTAGTATTTCGTAACTATTTTTCACATTAATGTATGAAGAATTTATTGCAATTCTGTTTTATCTATTATAAGATAGAGAAAGTCACAGACCAGATAGTGCTTAAAGCGTGAGATGTGGATGAAACGCGCAGCAGGAACAGGTTTGTGAAGGTTGCTGTGAGTGACAGACCCAGCAACATGTGAAGAAGGGCAGAGGTGGCAGAGATTGATTAAAGATAATCAGAAGAACTTCAGTCGGCTCCATGTCGTTATAGATGCCTGTGTAATTACGTTATCTTATATGTTTGCCTGGGCGCTGAGATTTATCGGACCTTTTGCAGCAAATGCTGTCCGGGCCAGAAGCTTCCAGCAGTATATGTCTGCACTGGTATTTATCCTGCCGGCATATATTCTGCTGTATCATGCGTTTTCACTGTATGAACCAATGCGGATGCAGGGAAGACGTCTTGTGCTGTCTAATATTGTAAAAGCCAATTCTCTTGGTATTCTGATCACTACATTTATTTTGTATACCATTGAAGAAGGCGATATTTCCCGTTCTGTACTGTATATGTTTTATGGAATCTGCATTGTGGCAAGCTGGGGAGCAAGAATGTTCATTTTCTACAGCCTGCGCAAAATGCGAAAGAAAGGACTGAACCAGAAACAGGTAGTGCTGGTTGGGTACAGCCGGGCAGCAGAAGAGTATATTGACCGCATTCAGCAGAACCCTCAGTGGGGATATGTGGTAAGAGGCATTCTGGATGACAATATTACTGCAGGTACCATGTATAAAGGCGTCAAGGTGATCGGAAGAATTGCCAATCTGAACGTGATCCTGCCGGAGAGCAGGCTTGACGAGATTGCGATTACACTGGGATTAAGTGAATATTATCGACTGGAGGAGATTGTAGCACTTTGTGAGAAATCAGGAGTGCATACAAAATTTATTCCGGATTATAATAAGATTATTCCTACGAAACCATATACAGAGGATATTCTGGGACTTCCGGTGATCAATATCCGGTATGTTCCCCTTAGTAATACTTTTAATGCCATGATAAAAAGAATAATGGATATTTGTGGCTCCATTATTGGAATCATTGTGGCGTCGCCGATCATGCTGGTATTGTGTGCGCTGATAAAGCTCACTTCTCCTGGTCCGCTGATCTATCGGCAGGAACGTGTGGGCCTCCATAATCAGACTTTCTGGATGTATAAATTCCGTTCTATGGAGATTCAGCCGGAGGCAGAGGAGAAGAAAGCATGGACAGTAAAAAATGATCCCAGGGTTACAGCAATCGGCAGATTTATGCGAAGAACCAGCCTTGATGAACTTCCCCAGCTTTTTAATATTTTAAAGGGAGATATGAGTCTGGTAGGGCCAAGACCTGAGAGACCATTTTTTGTGGAAAAGTTCCGTGAAGAGATTCCGAGATATATGGTGAAGCACCAGGTAAGACCCGGGCTGACCGGATGGGCACAGGTAAACGGATACAGAGGTGACACTTCCATCCGCAAGAGGATTGAGTGTGATCTTTACTATATCGAGAACTGGACTGTAGGGCTTGATATCAAGATAATGTTTATGACGATCTTTAAAGGATTCATTAATAAGAATGCGTATTGAGAAAGGAAAGAAAAATGGCAAGACCTGGTAGAAAAAAGAGGACTGCTTTGTTTATTGTGGAAATTATCTGTCTTTTGCTGTTTATTGGCGGATTGTATGTATATGGACAGATTGATTCCAGATTGAACAAGATTGAGACACCTCAGCTGGATGAGAGCAAGATTGTTACGAATGTGACAGCACCACAGATGTCTGGCTATACAACTTATGCACTTTTCGGAATCGACCAGCGTTCCAAGAATGCTGCGCTTGATGCACAGAACAGTGATACCATTATCATTGCAAGTATTAATAATGATACCAAAGAGGTGAAGCTTGCTTCCGTATATCGTGATACTCTTCTGGATATTGGAAATGATACTTATACCAAGGCAAATGCTGCTTACGCATATGGTGGTCCGGAACAGGCTATTTCCATGCTGAATACCATGCTTGACCTGAAAATTACGGATTACGTAACTGTTAATTTTAATGCAATGGTAGCTGCAATAGATGCACTTGGCGGTCTTGATATTCCTCTTTCCTATGCGGAAATGGTGTTTATGAATGACTATTGTATAGAAACTTCCCAGGAGACCGGCAAAAGCTACACGCCAGTAGAACTGCCGGATCCCAAGCCGGAGAACGAGGAGGAAATCCTTGGAACATACCATCTGAATGGTGTACAGTCAGTTTCTTACTGTCGTATCCGTTACACTGCAAGCATGGATATGGGACGTACTGAGCGTCAGCGCCGTGTGATCGGAATGATGGTTGACAAAGCAAAGGCAGCAGGAATTACCACCATTTTCAATATTATGGACGAGGTATTTCCTATGATTTCCACATCCATCACGAAGACTGAGATTCTGAACCTGATTCCGACGCTGATGGGGTATAACATTGCAGATACTACCGGTTTCCCAGCCAAGTACAAATTTGCGGATGTGAAGAAGGCCAGCATGGTTGTTGCAGACACGCTGGAGGATAATGTAAAGGAACTTCATAAGTTTCTGTATGGTGCTGATGAGAATTACCAGCCGTCACAGAACATTGTGGAGGCGAATGCCCGGATCATTGAGCTTGTAGGCGGTGCAGATACCTTGGTTGACCAGTCTCCGATTGCAAGTAATGAAGCAGGAAATTCTTCTGATATTGTATGGCAGGGTGACGGAAGCGGAAACTATGATTACAACGATTATGGTGGAAGCGATTACGACAATAGCTATGATAACAGCTACGACAACAGCTATGATAACAGCTACGACAATAGCTATGACAGCGGAAACGACTATAGTGGAGACGATAGCGGCGATTATAGCGATGGCAGTTATGACAGTGGAAGTGATTCTGGCAGCAGTTACGATAATGGAGGAGACTACAGCGGCGGAGATTATAGTGGAGACAGCTCCGGCGATGGCGGTTTCGAAGATGGAAGCGGATATTGATCAGTAGATAAATATTCCATGATTGAAAATTTAAAGGGACCATCCGAAAGGAAGTGGTCCCTTTTTCGCGAAAAGGATGTGCGCTCTGCCAGCAGTGTTACCATATTGCAAAAGTATATTTATTCGTGCAGAGCCTGAAAGAGGAGAGATACTATGGAAACAGTTGACGTAATTATTCCTGCATACCGTCCGGGAAAAGAATTTGAGAAGTTGTTGGATTCTCTTTCCACACAGAATTATCCAGTGGAAAAAATTCTTGTTATGAATACAGAAGAGAAATTCTGGAACACGGCCTGGGAGAAAAAATTTCCAAAAGTGAACGTGGTACATTTAAAAAAGGCGGATTTTGACCACGGTGGAACCAGATGCCGGGGAGCAAGACTGTCTGATTCAGATATTATGGTATTTATGACTCAGGATGCAGTTCCGGCAGACAGAAATCTGATTGGAAATCTGATCCGTCCACTGCAGGAAAATTCCAAAGTTGGAGCTGCCTACGCAAGACAGCTGGCTCGGGAGGACTGTGCTTACCTGGAAAAATACACCAGAAGATTTAATTATCCGGAAACTTCTTCTATAAAATGGGAAAAAGATACTGGCATATATGGAATAAAAACTTATTTTTGCTCCAATGTGTGTGCAGCTTATAAGAAAAGTATTTATGAGAAAATTGGCGGTTTTGTAAAAAAAGCTATTTTTAATGAAGACATGATCTATGCAGGAACTATGGCAAAGCGGGGATATGGAATTGCCTATGCTGCAGATGCCTGTGTGATCCATTCACACAATTATTCATGCAGACAGCAGTTTCACCGGAATTTTGATCTGGGTGTTTCCCAGGCAGATCATCCGGAGATTTTTGAGGGAGTACCATCAGAGGGAGAGGGACTTCGCCTTGTGAAAAAGAGCCTGGCTTATCTTATAAAAACAGGGCATATCTGGCTGGTTCCCAAGCTGGCAGGGCAAAGTGGCTTCAAATATATGGGATATTTTCTTGGAAAAAGATATAAAAAGCTGCCGAAAAAGGTGATTTTGTTTTGTACTATGAACCGTGAATATTGGAAAAACGAGTAACTGTTCAGTGTTTTTACAGTTATGCACTTCGTGAATAGGGACTGTGGCTATGAAAGGTGACACTTTTTTTCGTGTCACCTTTTCTTAATGAATCTATCACATTTTCAACACAATTGCTTGCTAAACTTGTATCATAAATAAAAGAAAATGTTACAGAATGCTGCAGATTCCAACGTGAACAGCAGCACTGTTTATGAACATAGAAGGGAGCAGAAAATGAGTGATGAATGGAATTGGGGACAGGAGCCAGAGAAAATGGATGGCAGCTCCCAACAGCCAGAGAATACAGATGAATCCGGATCGGCTGCATCGGATCAGACAGCGGCCCCCGAAGATGAATTGAATGAAAATGTAACTTATCATTACAAATATACCAGCAGCAGAAATTCAGATGGTGCAGGAAGCACAGACAATGGAAATTATTACGCTTCCAGCAATAATTCAGATACTTCCGGAAATTCATCCAAAGACAGCGGTTTTGAGTCCCAATCTTCGGAACCCAGATATGCGCATTATCAGGTTGATGAACAGGAGAAGAAGCCTGAGGAAAAAAAGAAAGGAAGACATCACAGACTTCATAATGATAAGGCAGCATCTTCCGGTTTTGGAAGGAAAGCAGGAAATACTATTACGCTGGCTGTGATTTTTGGTCTGGTGGCAGGTCTGGTATTTCAGGCAGTGAATATGGTGTCGGATAAATATTTTAAGAAAGAAACTCAGACTGCAGTAGGGTCTGCAGAGACACTTACTTCTTCAGCATCTGCCAGTACCACGGCAGAAGAAAGCACAGATGCAGGCGAAGGCATCAATGCAGAAATCGTAGCAAATGAAAAAGGTCCCGTTGCAGGGGTTGCCCAGGCTGCAATGCCCTCAGTCGTGGCAATCACTTCAGTAAGCATGCAGGAAATTCGCAGCTTTTTCGGCTATGGAATGGAATATCCCAGTACAGGAAGCGGTTCTGGTATTATTGTCGGAGAGAATGATGATGAACTTCTCATTGCTACCAACAATCATGTAGTGGAGGGCGCTACTACACTGAGTGTCTGCTTTATCGGAAGTGATGTGGTAAGTGCAGAACAGGAAACTGAGAATTATATAAATGGAAATGGAGACTTGAATATTGATGGTGCAGTTTCCGCAAAGATAAAAGGAACTGACGAGGATACAGACCTTGCGGTGATTGCAGTTGAAAAAAGTGACATTCCGGAAGAAACCATGAGCCAGATTAAAATTGCCCAGCTTGGCAATTCGGATGATCTTGCTGTTGGTGAGCAGGTGGTTGCCATTGGTAATGCACTTGGTTATGGTCAGACTGTAACATCTGGCTGGGTAAGTGCCCTGGATCGCACTGTTCAGTCCGATTCCAATACTTATGAGGAGCTGATCCAGACAGATGCAGCAATTAATCCTGGCAACAGTGGTGGTGCCCTTTTAAATATGCAGGGAGAATTGATTGGAATTAACTGTGCCAAAATTGCATCAAGCAGTATAGAGGGAACCGGATATGCCATTCCGATTTCCAAGGCACAGCCCATTCTGGAAGAACTTATGAATCGTAAGACAAGGGATAAAGTTTCAGATGAGTCACAGATTGGCTATCTGGGAGTTAAATTCGCCGATCTTTCCAGAGAAGCAATCCAGATGTATAATATGCCATCTGGTGCATTTGTTATGGATGTGTATCCGGGAGAGGCAGCAGATAATGCCGGAATCCAGAAAAGTGATATTATTACCAAGCTGGATGGCCAGAAGGTTTCAAGTAAGGCTGATATCAACGATAAGCTTCAGTATTATTCAGCTGGTGAAGAAATCGAAATTGAGGTGGCACGGTTAAATAACGGAGAGTATGAGGAATCGACAGTAACTGTTACATTGAGTGCAAGACCGGATGGTAATCAGTAATATGCAAGGGGAGCTGATAAGGCTCCCCTTTTCACATTTTATAAAAAGTTAATTTCTAAATCAGAGAAAAGTATGGTACAATAAGAAAACAAAAATGATTTTTACATAAGATAGGAAAGACTGCTGGTCAGCCTGATAACAGCAGCAGGAAAGGAAATAATTATATGACTGAACATTTTGACGATGAAAAAGACGAAATCATCGATGGCGATATAACAGAGAAGAACGATGATCACGAAGATGACAGCGATTATGAGAAATTCTGTTTTCTCTGTCATCGTCCGGAGAGCCAGGCAGGCAAAATGATCGAGCTTCCTAACAATATACATATCTGTAATGATTGTATGCAGAAAAGCTTTGACACCATGACCCAGCAGATGAATAACGGACTGAATCTGAACGATCTTCTTAATATGCCTAATGTGAGTATGATCAATCTTGGCAGTATTCAGGATGCAATTCCTCGTCCGAAGAAAGTAAAGAAGAAAAAAGAAGATGCCAGGCCAGAGATTGATCTTAAGAAGATCCCGGCACCACATAAGATCAAGGCAAGCCTTGACGAATATGTAATTGGTCAGGAGAGAGCCAAGAAAGTAATGTCTGTTGCTGTCTATAATCATTATAAGCGTGTGGCTACAGACACTATGGATGAGATTGAGATAGAGAAGTCCAATATGCTGATGATCGGACCTACCGGATGCGGAAAGACCTACCTGGTAAAAACTCTTGCCAGACTTCTGGACGTGCCGCTGGCTATTGCAGATGCTACTTCTCTTACAGAGGCAGGCTATATTGGTGACGATATTGAGAGTGTGATCTCCAAGCTTCTTGCTGCAGCAGATAATGATGTGGAGAAAGCAGAGCATGGGATTGTCTTTATTGATGAGATTGACAAGCTGGCCAAGAAAAAGAACACCAATCAGCGTGATGTAAGCGGTGAAGCGGTTCAGCAGGGACTTTTGAAGCTTCTGGAGGGAAGCGAGGTAGAGGTGCCGGTCGGAGCCAACAGCAAAAATGCCATGGTTCCTATGGTAACGGTAAATACCAGAAATATTCTGTTTATCTGTGGAGGGGCATTCCCGGATCTGGAGAATATTATCAAGGAGAGACTGAATAAGCAGGCATCTATCGGCTTTTACGCAGACCTGAAGGACAAATATGACAATGATCCACATATTCTGGAGAAGGTAACAGTAGATGATATCCGTGCATTTGGCATGATTCCGGAATTTATCGGACGTCTGCCGATTATATATACACTGGACGGACTGAATGAGGATATGTTAGTGCAGATTCTGAAGGAACCGAAGAATGCAATTCTGAAACAATATCAGAAGCTCCTTGCCCTGGATGAGGTGAAGCTGGATTATGAGGAGGATGCGCTTCACGCGATTGCGGCCAAGGCACTGGAGAAGCACACTGGAGCCAGAGGTCTTCGCGCTATTCTGGAGGAATATATGCTGGATATCATGTATGAGATTCCGAAAGATGACAGTATTGGACAGGTGATCATTACCAGAGAATATATTGAAGGTACAGGCGGTCCGAGAATCCTGCTTCGCGGACAGGAAATTCCCCTGATCGGGATGGCTCAGTAGACAGGGAAACAGGTGTTTCATCACTTTGCAGCTGTTCAGGAGACAGCTTTTAGCCGTAAAAGTACTGAATAGTTACAACACTTTTTATATGAAAAGGAGATGGTATTATGGCACGTGATTTTTTTGACGAGTTAAGTGACACAATTACAAGGACAACCAAGGATCTTGGAAAAAAAGCCGGTCAGCTTTATGAGGCGCAGAAGATCAGAAGCAAGATTTCTAGTGAAGAGCAGATGGTACAGAAACTGAAAGCAGACATTGGAAATGTGATCTTTGAAAAGTACAAAGAAGGTGCAGAAGTAGAAGAAGCTCTTAAAGGGTTCTGCGAAGAGATTGAGCAGCATCTGGATATTATTGACGGATATAAGGATGCAGCAGCGGAGATGAAGGGACGGAAAATCTGTCCGGCATGTGGAAAATCTGTAGACAGAAGTGTCTCCTTTTGTCCATATTGTGGCTCTGTATGCCCGACTCCGGAACCGGAGAAAGCTGAGGGTGATGTGGTGGACACTGAGACTGCAGAACCTGTAGAAGAGACAGAAGAGAAGCAGGCAGAGAATGAGGCAGGTACAGAGGAAGAAAAGGTCTCAACAGAAACTGAGAAAAGTGGTCAGGATTTTCCGGATAAATAAGGAGGCAGCATCTATGCTTTCGCTAACAATTGCCGGCGGAATCTTTCTGCTGGATTATAAGATAAAAGAACATATTGACTGTACCCGCCTTCAGGGAAGCAAAGAAGAAGTACTGGGAGGCAGACTGCTCCTTCGGAACTGTCACAATAAAGATAAGATTCTTGGTAAGGTAAAAATCGGCAGGGAGAATTGCCAGGAGCTTGCAGCAGCCGGTATGGGTTGTGTGGCAGGGGAATACTGGCACCAGCTTCTCCACGGCGGAAATAAGCTTAGCAGAGTCGGTCTTGCCATGATCCTGGGTGGTGGAATGTCCAACTACACAGACCGTCGAAATAAAGGATATGTTACAGATTATGTGAGCCTGAATGTGAAGAACAAAGAAATTCGTAAGATCGTATTTAATCTGTCTGACGTATGTATTGCTGCAGGTACTATTCTGTGGGCAGCAGGAAATTTATTTTCATATAGGAAAAAATAATCTGAGACAGAAAACAAAAGACACCTGGCACAGTGCGCTAGGTGTCTTTTGTTTTTCTGGAGAGCAGTGAGGGAGGATAAGGCTGCTTTGTATCTGTGCGTTCCAGCAGATAATCTACACTTACATTATAGAAGTCTGCAATTTTGCATAAGACATCAGGAGGGATGATTCTTTCCCCTCGTTCATAACGTGAGTAGGTACGCTGGATCACATTGAGATAGTGAGCCATGTATTTCTGTGTCAGATCATGATCTTCCCGCAGCTCTCTGATTCTTTTGTACGTCATATTTCATTTCTCTGGTGTAAAAGTATAAATAGTATCAGCCGTCAGCCACAGGTGGATAACGGTTGATTTCATTATAAATTGCGGTTCCCCTGGAATAGTTAAAAAGACCAAAACGGACTAAGAACAAATCTATGCCGGAATCCTAAAAGATACAAAAATATATTTTTTAAATTTTTCAAATTTTTTTGAAAATTAGTGTTGACATTTGACTGAATGTGTTGTATTATAATCAAGCAGTCGCGAGAGAGCGATTGAAACATAAGAAATGCAGGAGTGGCGGAATTGGCAGACGCGCAGGCTTCAGGTGCCTGTGGTCGCAAGATCGTGTGGGTTCAAGTCCCATCTCCTGCATTATTTTTTTTCTTTTGTTACGAATGCCAGAGTTGCGTATAAGGTTGGCTGTGAGGCACAGGATGTCTCTTTTATTCAGACTCGGATCCAGTAGCTTTTTTCTGTTGTGCAATTTTTTTCAGCACAACAGAATTTTTTTTTGCTCATATTTTGTTGAAAAAAGCATTTTGCTATGATACAATCTTGAAGATTTAGGATAAAATAAGAAAGAAAATGACATAAGAAAGGGAGATTGTATGAAAGCATTTCTGATATTAGAAGATGGCCATGTATTTACAGGAACCAGCATTGGTTCTGCAAGGGAAGTCATCAGCGAGATCGTTTTTAATACTTCCATGACCGGTTATCTGGAAGTAATGACAGACCCGTCTTACGCAGGACAGGCGGTATGCATGACCTATCCATTAATAGGAAATTACGGAATCTGTTATGATGACCAGGAATCCACCAGACCGTGGATCGACGCATTTATCGTACGTGAATTATCCCGTGTTCCAAGCAATTTCAGAAGCGTTGACACCATTCAGCATTTCTTGACCAAGCATGATATTCCTGGAATCGCAGGAATCGACACCAGAGCTCTTACCAAGATCCTCCGTGAGAAAGGTACCATGAACGGTATGATCACAGTGGATGAAAATTATGACTTAAACGCAATTCTCCCCAAGTTAAAAGCATATACAACTGGTAAAGTAGTGGAAAAAGTAACCTGCCGTGAGAAAGAAATCCTTCCTGGAAATGGTCCGAAGGTAGCCCTCATGGATTTTGGTGCGAAACGTAATATTGCCCGTTCCCTGAATAAGCGCGGATGTCAGGTAACTATTTACCCGGCTCTTACACCGGCCGAGGAGATCCTTGGAGATCATCCGGACGGAATCATGCTCAGCAATGGCCCTGGAGACCCGAAAGAATGCACTTCTATTATTAAAGAAGTAAAGAAACTTTACGATTCCGATGTTCCGATTTTTGCAATCTGTCTTGGACATCAGCTGATGGCACTTGCAACAGGCGGAGATACCTATAAGATGAAATATGGTCACCGTGGTGGAAACCATCCGGTAAAAGACCTTACAACAGGCAGAGTTTACATCTCTTCCCAGAATCATGGCTACGTAGTAGATGCCAAGGACCTTGAGGAGAAAAACATTGCTCATCCTGCATTTGTGAACGTAAATGACGGAACAAACGAAGGAATGGCATACGTTGGAAAGAATATTTTTACTGTACAGTTCCATCCGGAGGCATGCCCGGGACCGCAGGATTCCAGTTACCTGTTTGACAGATTTATGGATATGATGGGAGGAAATAAATAATGCCAAGAAATAAAGACATTAAAAAAGTACTTGTTATTGGTTCAGGTCCGATCATCATCGGCCAGGCAGCAGAGTTTGACTACGCAGGAACACAGGCCTGCCGTTCCCTGAAAGAAGAAGGTCTGGAGGTTGTTCTTCTGAACTCCAATCCGGCTACAATCATGACAGATAAAGATATTGCAGACCGTGTTTACATTGAGCCTCTTACCGTAGAAGTGGTAGAGCAGCTGATCCTGAAAGAGAAGCCAGACAGCGTTCTTCCTACCCTGGGCGGTCAGGCAGGTCTGAACCTTGCCATGGAGCTGGATGAGAAAGGCTTCCTGAAAGAACATAATGTAAGACTGATCGGTACTACAGCCCAGACCATTAAGAAAGCTGAGGATCGTCAGGAATTCAAAGATACCATGGAGAAAATCGGCGAGCCGGTTGCAGCCTCCAAGGTCGTTACCACAGTAGAGGATGGTCTTGCATTTACCAATACCATTGGCTATCCGGTTGTTCTTCGTCCTGCTTACACCCTTGGCGGAAGCGGCGGCGGAATTGCCCACAATGAATACGAGCTTCGTGAGATCCTGGAGAATGGTCTTCGTCTTTCCCGTGTTGGAGAGGTTCTGGTAGAGCGCTGTATCGCAGGCTGGAAAGAAATCGAGTATGAGGTAATGCGTGACAGTGCAGGAAACTGCATCACTGTCTGCAACATGGAGAACATTGACCCGGTTGGTGTCCACACAGGAGACTCCATCGTAGTTGCTCCGTCCCAGACTCTTGGAGACAAAGAGTACCAGATGCTCCGTACCTCTGCCCTGAACATTATCACAGAGCTTGGAATTACAGGCGGATGTAACGTTCAGTACGCACTGAAACCAGACAGCTTCGAATACTGTGTTATCGAGGTTAACCCTCGTGTAAGCCGTTCCTCTGCACTTGCAAGTAAGGCAACTGGTTACCCGATCGCAAAGGTTGCAGCGAAGATCGCACTTGGATATACACTGGATGAGATCCCAAATGCCATCACTGGAAAAACATACGCAAGTTTCGAGCCGATGCTTGACTACTGTGTTGTTAAGATCCCGAGACTTCCATTTGATAAATTTATCACAGCTAAGAGAACCCTTACCACTCAGATGAAAGCTACCGGTGAGGTTATGAGTATCTGCCATAACTTTGAGGGTGCTCTTATGAAAGCAATCCGTTCCTTGGAGCAGCATGTTGACAGTCTGATGTCTTACGATTTTACACAGCTTACAGATGAGGAACTGCTGGATGAGCTGGCAATCGTGGACGACCGCAGAATCTGGAAGATTGCAGAAGCAATCCGCCGTGGTATGCCGCAGTCCATGCTTCATGACATTACCCAGATCGACATCTGGTTCATTGACAAGCTGGCAATCCTTGTTGGAATGGAAAATGCCCTGAAGAACAGAAAACTTACCAAAGAGCTTCTTTTGGAAGCAAAACGTATGGAGTTCCCGGACTACATCATTGCCCGTCTTACAGGCAAAACAGAAGAAGAGATCAAAGATCTTCGTGCAGATTACGGTATCAAGGCTGCTTATAAGATGGTAGATACCTGTGCAGCAGAGTTTGCAGCTGCAACTCCATATTACTATTCTGTATATGGTGATGAAGGCACTGAGAATGAGGCAATTGCCACACCGGATAAGAAAAAGATCCTGGTACTTGGCTCCGGCCCGATCCGTATTGGACAGGGTATTGAGTTTGACTTCTGCTCTGTACACTGTACCTGGGCTTTTGCAAAAGAAGGATATGAAACTATCATTATCAACAACAACCCAGAGACAGTTAGTACAGACTTTGATATTGCAGATAAACTGTATTTCGAGCCTCTTACACCGGAAGATGTTGAGAATATTGTAAATATTGAGAAACCGGACGGAGCTGTTGTACAGTTCGGTGGACAGACCGCCATCAAGCTGACAGAAGCCCTTACCAAGATGGGCGTAAAGATCCTTGGAACATCTGCTGAGAATGTAGACGCTGCTGAGGACCGTGAGCTGTTCGATGAAATCCTGGAGAAATGTCAGATTCCGAGACCGAAGGGACACACTGTATTTACCGCAGAAGAGGCGAAGAAAGCAGCAAATGAGCTGGGCTATCCGGTTCTGGTTCGTCCTTCCTACGTACTTGGCGGACAGGGCATGAGAATTGCTGTAAGCGATGAGGATGTGGAAGAGTACATTGGTGTGATCAACCAGATTGCACAGGAGCATCCGATTCTTGTTGACAAGTACCTGATGGGAAAAGAAATCGAGGTTGATGCCGTTTGCGATGGCGAGGACATCCTGATTCCTGGTATTATGGAGCATATTGAGCGTGCCGGAATCCACTCCGGTGACAGTATTTCCGTATATCCGGCAAGAACCATCAGCGAGAAAGCCAAAGAGACTATTGCAGAGTACACCAGACGTCTTGCAAGAGCACTTCATGTAGTGGGTATGATCAATATCCAGTTCATCGTTCTTGGGGATGATGTATATGTAATCGAGGTTAATCCACGTTCCAGCCGTACCGTACCTTACATCAGCAAAGTTACCGGAATCCCGATTGTACCGCTGGCAACCAAGGTAATCCTTGGATACAAACTGAAAGATATGGGCTATGAGCCTGGTCTTCAGCCAGAGGCAAAACACATTGCCATCAAGATGCCGGTATTCTCCTTCGAGAAGATCCGCGGCGCTGATATCAGCCTTGGACCGGAGATGAAATCTACCGGTGAGTGCCTTGGTATTGCAGAGACCTTCAATGAGGCTCTTTACAAAGCATTCCTTGGAGCTGGAATTCGTCTGCCGAAGTATAAGAACATGATTATGACTGTAAGACCGGAAGAGCAGGAGGACGCTGTACCGATCGCTAAGAGATTTGAGGCACTTGGATACCGTATCTATGCCACAAGAGGAACTGCCAATACTCTGAAAGAGCATGGTGTTAAGGTGATCCGTACCAACAAGCTGGAGCAGCCGGCACCGAACCTTATGGACTTGATCCTTGGTCATAAGATTGATGTGGTTATTGATATCCCATCCCAGGGTGTTGAGCATCAGAAGGATGGTTTCGTGATCAGACGTAATGCTATTGAGACAGGTGTAAATGTTCTTACCAGCCTTGATACTGCAGAGGCTCTGGTAACAAGTCTGGAAAACACAGATGCTAACAAGCTGAGCCTGATTGATATTGCGACTATTGCAAGAAGGTAATAAACATGCTCTAAGACATTAAACAAAGGTTACTGTTCACTCCGTTCACAGTAACGCGCTTCGCGATGCACAGAAATCATGCATTCGCATGATTTCGCGCCGCAATTCTCGGGTTTTCTGTGAACTTTGTTCACAAAAAACGCCTCGCGGAACGTTACCAGTGAACAGTAACAAACAAAGGCTAAATTTTGCGAAAAATGCAAAATACAAGTTTACGAAAGCAAAGTTGTGTAATATACTAAAGAGGACGGAGAAGTTCAGGTCTCCGTCCTCATTTTGTTGAAGTTAGAAAGGGGTAGAAATGGATATTATCGAACTTTTAAAGGTAATTTTCCTGGGTATTGTTGAGGGAATTACTGAGTGGCTCCCTATCAGCAGCACCGGGCATATGATCCTGGTTGATGAATTTATTCATCTGAATGTTTCACAGGATTTTATGGACGTATTTCTGGTTGTGATCCAGCTTGGAGCCATCCTTGCAGTTGTTGTTTTGTATTGGAATAAGCTGTGGCCTTTTTACATAAAGAAGCTTCCAAGAAGAACCCAGATGGCTATTGCGAAGAAGCCCAAATGGGCACAGGTGATCCTGAATTTTGTGGAGCGCTTCTGCGATAAAGAGAAATGGGTGCTGTGGTTTAAGATTGTGGTAGCATGTCTGCCGACCATTGTGATCGCACTTCCGTTTGATGATTTCATTGAAGAACATTTTAATAACTATGTGGTTGTTGCCATTGCACTGATCGTCTACGGTGTTCTGTTTATTATTGTGGAAAACTATAATAAAGGCAGAGAGCCGCAGTGCACAAGTCTGGAAGATTTATCTTTCAAGACGGCGTTTCTCATCGGCTGTTTTCAGGTGCTTTCCGTTATTCCAGGAACATCCAGATCTGGTTCTACCATCATTGGAGGAATCCTGGTTGGTACTTCCCGTACTGTTGCAGCTGAGTTCACCTTCTTCCTTGGAATCCCGGTTATGTTCGGAGCCAGCCTTCTGAAGCTTGTGAAATTCGGTTTTGGATTTACCGGTACAGAGGTGCTGATCCTGGTGATCGGTATGGTGGTAGCGTTTGTAGTTTCCATCCTGGCAATCAAGTTCCTGATGGGCTATATCAAGAAACATGATTTCAAGGCATTTGGATGGTACAGAATCGTACTCGGTGCGCTGGTTTTGGTTTACTTTATTGGTAAGACTTTACTGGCATAAATTATATATAAGAAATTTCGGCGCCAGCCTGCAAGGGAAAATTTGCAGGTTGGCGTTTTTGTTATTTAATGTGTTGGTCATTATCCCGGACGCGATTTCACAATGTATATTCACCGCCGCGCGTCGCAACGTTCCGGCAAGCTAATGACTAACTGCGACTAAGACGCTCAGGAGAGCCTTCGCGCCTAAGTCTTCGTAAGTCATGGATCTCGCCTCCACTAAAACCGCTCCTGAAATGCGCGGCTTGCGAATATACATTGCAAAATCGCTGGTTACTGGAAAGGGAAGAAAGAAACAGTAAC
>NZ_JADPEX010000018.1:0-97740 GCF_015668065.1 Ruminococcus sp. 1001713B170207_170306_F1
CACCTTCATAATTATGTGTTCTCCTTCTTATTATATTATTTTATGGTATAAAAATAAGACCGGTTACACGGTCTCGCTCTAACTTCGTTCATATTCAATCCTTTCTGACTATATTAGATTTATCCAATTGCAAACGTTGCTGAAAATGGCAGCCAAACTTTTCCTGTAGCATTCACCCACCCAGATCCGTTAGAATACCGTGAAAATGTCACAGTTCCATCGGTTCTTACAGAGAGCAGCCATTTATTTGTGCCACTGCCTTGCGATAATATATGTAGCGTTGAGCTTGGTCTATATCCTTCCGCAAGTGTGAATATAGTGCTTTCCGCAATCCCACCTTCTATAGTTACATCCGATTTTAACGTGCAAATTCCTTGTATCAGCACTACCTTTCCTACTTTTCTATATCTTACCTGGTTACTATCAGTTGAATATGCTGCAAAAAATCCACTGGATATATCTGGATAAATCCATCCTGAATCCTGATTTTTTTCATTCATTGATTGTATAAAGTCTTTTATTGCAACAACATCATATTTTCCCTGTGCGTCTGCAATGCTTATATACATATTATAGGCTGATATATAGTTAAATACGCCATATCTACCACTGACATAATTGGTAGCCCTTAATTCATCAGCAAATATTTTACTGGTAGAAATGCCTTTTGGTGCATCAATAATACAGTCCGTGTCCATTGAAAAAGCTTTCATTTTCTCAATAAAATTATACGCCGTTATTGCTCCTGGTACAGTATCTGTATCCATGTCAAAGCAAGACTGCTGAATATCTTTGTCTTGAATTGATATCACAGACTTTTGTATACTGAAAGATTCTGCTGCTACATCTCCCGAGAACGAACCTGTGGCACCTTTAAGATTCAATCCTTCAATACAGCCGGTGGCTTTTATATCTTGTGCAAAAATCCGATCTATGTTCATTGTTCCATCAGATATGATGATTTCTTTTCCGTCCGGTGACTTTATGACAAGACTTTTAGTCATCAGCTCCGCAGCCTGATCAGTAAGAGTGAATTCTGTTTTCGACTTCCCTTCAACAATCCAATTGATTTTATCTGCAGTCTGTTCCACTTTTGTAGTTTTTTGATACAGTGTCTGCTTTTCATTATTTAATTCTTCATACTCAGTTTCGCTGATTATTGAGGAAATCTTTCCTTTTTGAACTTCAAATTCAGTGTTAATAGTTTTAAATCGGTTCGTAAACTCTTCTTTCTTGAATATGTTTACTACCTTTTCAACAATCAAAATGTATCATCTCCTTTAAATAAAAAGGAGATGCATTACACATCTCCCAGTTGTTTCAACAATATATCTGTGCTGATTATTTTATAAACCTATGCAACAGATTTACGATGATTTCTCTCCTATTCTGGTGCAATATGTATATAAAGATTATGCTCCAATAAAATATCATACACTTTCACAATGTCAATCTCATCGTCACCTTCTGCCGCACTTCTAAAATTACATTTATAAGTACTTTTATCACCCTTCAGGAAATCTTTAACTCCCTTTAAAGACTTCTTTTTGATATTTAAATGACTCAGCGTTTTCATGATATCTTCTATATCATCATCTTTGCTAAACAGACTTAACTTTTGTAATTCTATGCTATCTTTACTTAAGTCCAACAGCTTTGAAGAATCTTTTCCCATATCATATACGCTCTTCTGAATATAATCCATTGCTTTTACTTGCTGTACAGATATAAATTTCACATCCGAAAGAGCCTTCCTTGTTTCTTCATTAAAAATTTTCGACTCTTCATAAAAAGTTTTCGCTTGTTCTCCGGATTTTTTACTATCTATTATTGAGTATATTGCTAATATTATGGAAACTATTCCAAGCACTATTGACAATATCGTAGAGATATTTAATATCCATTGCCACATACACATATTCACTCTCCTTCCACCGCCATTATACAGCAGAAGGAGAAATCTGCCAAGATTAATCTCCCAGGAGCAGTGCTAGCTTCTTGGCTCTTAATGCATCTCCACCACCGGCAGAGACTTCCATGTAGCAGTCTGCATCATTCTCCACAATCGTTGTTCCGGCATAAGTAGTTAATTCTTGGCAGGCTTGGATTTCGGATGGTGTTAAGTCTCGTTCAATTGGCTTGTTCAGGTTATAATATAATACAACTGGATTTCCCGCATCTTTCTTTGTCTTTAGGAACAATACAAATTTGCATTTAGTTAATTACAAACGATACACGGACACTGTGAACACATTTTTGACTTTCTCCAATTCACTTTCAGAGAAAGCCATATCAACGTGTAACAGCGTTCCTAAATTCTGCGTCCTTTCTCCGTTATAAACCTTGCAGAACTCATTTCCGAATCTTAATATATCGCCATTTTTTAAAATAGTAGTTTCTTTTTGTGCATCAAAGAACTGAATATATGTAGATGTTACATCACCTTGATTTAATTCATATATCTTTTTTGTCACATAATCTTTTGATTCCAAAATCAGTGGATATTCCATATATGGGTTAGTTGGATTATTGGTCTTTGCTTTAAATATTTCAAAAGCGTTTGGTTTTTCTTTGTAACCGATAGCACATGCAATACACAATCCGATAATATTCATGCCGTAATTCCAGTTCTGATTCATGGTTTTTACAGCCTGATTTGAACTTGGGTGTAAAACATCACCCATCAAAAAATTTGTATCCGACGGAACGCTTTTTCTACCGAATATCAGTGTCTGCATATCAAGGCTTCTAACTCTTGTACAGCTCCAAACATTTTTCAATTCGTCATACGCTTCCCACAAAATATCAGTATATTTTTGTGCCGATGTATATGGTTTTATATATTGCTCACTCACATCATCATTTCCTAGACTATTCGGAGTACGCAAAATAACTCGTCCTTTTGTTTTTGATAATATTTCATTAACGATAAAACTAATTCGTTCTTTTAGCGTTTCTTTCGTGCATAAACCTTGCCTAACATCATTGATGCCAAGACACACAACGTAAATGTCCGCATTGTCTTGAATTGCGTTGTATAAAGATCCACTATTGCTTGAATAAGAACCTATATAGGCTTCTGCTGTACTCCCATTACTCCCCCTATCTATGACTTGTACTCCGTCCAACAACTCCCCAGACTTTTGTTGCTGCGATAACGCAGTATATATCCCGATAGCTGGACCAGCTTTTCCATCGGATGTGCTATCCCCGATTAAACAAATTGAATAATTTCTATTTCTATAGTCTTTTACGAAATCAAACAATGGTTCTGGCTCTGTTAGGAACTCCTTTTTTAATGTATCAATATCTTCTTTTGTAGCCATATTTATCGGATAATACTCTTGCTCCAATACGAATGAACAAACTTTTTCACGGTCTGTATTATCATTTTTAATAGCACTAATTATTCTATTGCTATCTTTTACAATAAATAACGATTCAACATCTACACTTCGACTAGAATCACCTTGATTAAAATCAATTCGTACAGAAGAAAGCCCTTCAGCTTGTTGATCTATGCTAAAATGACCATCTAAGAAGTATTCACCGCTACCATCAACTTTAACTAAATCGCTATTGAAATTCGCTTGCTGAACATACAAGTGCACATAAGCGTCCGATGTATGCGTTACTATTTTTATTTTTGCAAAAATATAATATTTACCTACAGGAAGAATTATGCCGTCAATAACGGTAAGGTTATTACCTCCATTTATAAACTTGTCATTAGAATGAATCCCATAAGCATAATTTTTATCAAAACTATAATTAGGCAAGTTGTATAAATCGTTTAATTCATTATCTACATATTCTGTCGTAGCAACATTATCTGGATAATATTTTTTTTCAAGTTTAAAGCTACAAATTGTTTTTCTGTCTCTATCATCAAAATCAATGGATTTAACAACTTCATCACTAAAATTCACGATAATTAATGAATTGATATGCACATGTCTATTGTCGTCTAATTGGTTAATATCAAGTCTTATAATACCTTCTTTTTCTTCTGACACTGTAAAAGTATCAGATAACACATAATCACCACTACCGTTAATATTCTTTTGATTTCCTAAAAACTTAGCTTGTGAAACGTACATTCTAGCATACGCATTTGAAATAGATGTTGTTACAGAAAACTTTGCGTATACATAGTATGTTCCGATTGGTAATGTTAAACCAGGTATTAAAGTAATATTTGCTTGGTTTCCAAAATCATCAGAAACTCGTTTCTCAAATGCGTAATTCTTATAGAATGAATAGTTTGGTAGCTGTTCTAAAGCCTCATTTAGCGAAGCAACCGCTTCATCTGTCTGCTCCTTATTTTCCTGCAGCTGCCCCCTTACAGCCTCTCCTGCAGTCCCGTACACTTTTCCATTCGCGCCTACTCGAATATCTGCCAGCTCCGCATCTCCGGTAGTACTACCTGCTGGAAGCTTCGCAAGGTTGGCAATTTGAGCTCGTGCCACTGGATCGGTAGCATTATCGGCTATTTGCTTACGCATTTTTTCAAATGGGATCGTTCCTCCGGAATTATCCTCAGAATCAATAAACATCATTTTTTTACCGTCTGGAACTGTATCTACTTCTGGGAGAATATTTATATCCACAATTTCTGTTGTTTCATTTGTTGTATCGTTAGATGTACCCATCAGATCACTCCTCCATGTATAATAAATTTTCTTATATTTCTGTGCTTATCCGAAGAGTCTTTCCGCCCATTGCCAAAATTCCCTGTGCCACTGCAGGAATAGCATTTCTGTATGTGGAGAACCGTCCAACAACAACTCCACCGAACTCGTAATCTTCATTATTTACAGTAATGGTATAACCATATCCTATAAATTCTTCGTTACTTTCTGTTTTCTTTCGCCAAGAAAACCAACGTTCCGGGTAATCCTGAGTTACATTTTTGCCATCCTTATAGACAGCTGCTGTAAGAGTGGTTGTACATTCTTCACTGTTTGTATGATATGTAACATTGTATATCAGCCCATTTTCACGGACACCGGCAATTTCTTCCTTTGCTTCTGATATACGTACATTCATTCCTCTAATACCGGTCTTAATTTCAGTAATATTACTGGTCATTTCCCCGATATCTGTATGCAGAGATGAGTAAACCTGATCTAATGTCTGATTTTCAGCATCAAGCCAAATGCGGTTGCTTTTTATTTTTTCTTCACTGCCATTAATTACAGAAAAGAGGCTCTTGATATCCAGCTTTTCTGCATTAATATTAGCGCCTTCATTTACCATATCATTTACAATCAATCCGTCCGGTACTGCGCCTGGCTTTATTCCTGTATGATCAAGCAATATACCATTTCCAGTTTCATCAAATAAACAGAAGGTGAAATCATCCTTTGCATCCCTTCCTATCTGGATTCGTACAACATTGTTTTTATCACGAAATTGCTGTGTAGAACCATCTATACATACGCCACCATCATCAGACACAATGCGAAAACGATTTGTACTAATGTCCCCGGCAAGAAGATCTTCCACAGATACAGACTCCATTACTGAATTCCGAACCACTTCGTTCTCAATAGTCGCATTTTTTGTTGTGATTACAATTGTACTCAAATCTCCGATTCCGGCAGCTCCGGAAAGAAGATTCTTGATATTTCCATAGTCCGCATCCAGATTTTTTACTTTTTCCTGTTCCACTTCCAGCTTTTTTATTGTTGCATATTTTAAATCAGCGTCTTCCGCTTTAATGTAGTTGGTTTCAATTTGTCCAACAGATACTTTTAACTCAGACAGATCTCCATTCAGAGCATTATATAGTCCCTGAAGTTTTCCAACCGCACTACTTCCGGATACACCCTCTTCAAAATGCAAAATATCCGATACATTGATCGTTCCTGTGTACCGTCCATCATCACTGATCACAGTATTTATAATATCCTCTGCCGCCTGTTGCTTTTCCCTTGACTCTTCAAATGAGGGAAATTTATTCGCCAATTCACAAGTATCTTTTGTATGATTCTGTGGATACTGCGTAATCTTGATAATACGCTGTTTTTCACGAATTCCAGTAGCAGCATCAATCAGTGTGATTGTATCGCCCAGGGAAAATGAAAAATCTTTATATCCAGCTTTCTGCTTTGCAAAATCAATGATTTCTGCGCCAAATGATACAATCGGTTTTGACAAATCTTGCAGTTTCGCTTCAGCATCTTCTTTTAAAGCAGTGGCATCTGTATAGGATTCATCTTTCCAGATGTATGTCTTTATTTTTTTCGTGTACTGATAATTTTCCAGATAATTTTTCCCATCGTTTACGCTTTCAATTGTGAGTCCATTCTGTCCGATTGGGATGATTCTGGTATAGTAATCATAAGTACTGCCTCTCCTCTGCAAGCGTCTAAGGTTAAGACCTGTAAGGAAAAAGGTTCCCTTGTCCTGACCTATCTGCTCATAAAAAGAAACTTTCTTATTCTTGGTATCATAACTGACATCGCACATAAATACCGTGCATAGTTTCTGAATAACACCCAGTGTGTTTGTCTGTAATATTCCGGCATTTCTCTTTTTAGTAACTGTACATTCGCCCACCGTCCATCCGGATCCGGCGAGTGCCAACTTTGCCGCGTCTTCAATTGTGGAATCAGTTATGCTAAATGAGCTCCATGGCTTGGCTTCCAGTTCTTCCAAATTCAAAGCTGCCACAAACTGCAAGAATCCATCTGTACTTACGCTTTTTTCTTTTATTACGTATTCATCATCCTGGTCCTCAATATAATACTCTTCACAAATCTCATGATACCTAGCCAGGTATGTAAAAGAGAGTGTCTTCTCGCCGGTGGCGGCGTCACTCTCAATCATCAGATCTTTATATTTAACAATATGCCCTATGGCATTGTGGTTCGTATCGTAGATCTTAAGCATAGGGCCTCCTTCTTTTAATCTTCAGAAATCATAAAAATAAACGGTTCCAGCTCTGCGCTGGTCAGATCCAGCCCTTCAAATAATGATAATGGCACTTTTTTAGGCTCAAAATCGGTTTCCTGGATTGCCAGCTCATTAAGTTTTCTTTGATACTCCTCCATACTTTTACCTGGACGGAGACTTATGCTTATATCCTGCACAGGTCGTTTTTCTGCCTCTGCAGCTTTTTGCTCTTCCTCCCAGGCTTTCCGTTCTGCGGCTGTGTCTCTGTACTCTTCAATGATTGATTTCTTCGTTTCATCATATGGCTGCAATGCCTGAACAATTGCTGCTTTATTTTTATTAATTGAAAAAGCAAGCTGAATTTTTCCGGAAAGAATTTTCTTCCCTGATTCTTCAAATTTCTTTTGTTCCATATTCTGGAACTGCATAATCCCATTGTATGCTAATATCATTTCCTGATTTGTCACTTTCAAAAATCCTCCTTACCACACATATTTCTTTGAAAAATTTATGTTTTTTCAACATTCCTGGTGATTTTCCGCAATTACATAAATCTTGGACGGTATTTAACCGTGATATCCATCCAGGTATTATCCAATGTGATTCTATTCGTTCCCGGCATAAGCACCGGCAGGCTCCAGATGTCTACATCAGCGGATTTATTTACTCCTGCCTCTGTGATTTTTCCGGTTTCACCATCCAGGATAACGGTTTTATCCTTTGTTGTATTCCTGATTGTAACCGGCAGGCTCTCCCCTGTATCCGGATTACAATTAATTCCCTTAACCGTGAATGCTGACGCACCTGCAGCACGCGGAGTAATTTCCACTATGCAGGGCGTCCAGATATTTCCAGGGTTTGTTATTGCTATTTCCAACATTCCGGAAGCAGACTGTGAATATGGAGAACCATCCGGTTTTTCAGCGTATTCATAGCATGAAAAATCAACCGTAATCCTGCTCAGTCTATTGGATATTACCCGCAGTTTTCCAAGTGGGTTTTCAGCAAAATCATGTTTTACCATATATCCGCAAAATTTATGGTCGAACTTATCCAGTTCCAGGATGACCGACTCGGACATCATCTTGGAAAGCAAGGTGCTGCAGTTCTGCAGGATTTCATTCCGATCCGCGCCATATACCAGGAAAGTGATCTGTATTGTTTTGAACCCGATGGAACTGTTGACGAAAAATGGCAGTGGGCTGCCCCTCTGCCATTCGCTTTCATTTTCGATATTTGAAAAAGCCGGAGTCACATTCCACTGCCTGGCCTGTGCCCCGGATATATCCCAGCCATTTATTTTCATCTCAGCCGCCCCCTTGTATGCCTTGTCGCTGCCATTTCATTCTTGATATTTATGTCTTCCCGGATTTCTCCGACCAATTTGTCTTTATCCATGAATACCTTTAAGTTCTTCATGGTGCTTATCATGCTCTCCGTCATGGATTCCATGGTTCTCATCATAGAATCCATTTTGCTCAAAATATCGGCATTATCTGCCTGTGAACTTCCAGCCCGCTTCATCTGCCGTTCAGACTGCTGCCTGATCAGCCTGTTAAGCTTTTCAATTCCGGCATTCCCTACATCCAGAGATCTGTCTGCCAGGAACTGGTCCGGGTTTGTGGCAAAATTATAAAGATTTTCTGCTCCCTGTGGATTGATCACTTTATCACCGGTAAGCATATTCTGCATGATCGCTCCATCCGATTTACGAAGGACATACTCCTGTGCGTTATTTTCAAAGAGCCATGCCAGCTGATCTTCCAGGATATTCTCTGCTCCGGTTCGAAGTCCCCGCTTTTTCATTGCCGCCAGTATAGCTTTCTTCTGCTTAGATGACGGCTTTGCATCCGCTTCCACGCTAAGGGCATCTGCTATCTTCTTTACAGTGGAATCATTCACACTCCTGCCGTATTTTTTTACAATATACTGCCACAGATCTGAATGTTTCTTTTTCTCTGCATCCGACACGGATTTCTTATGTGCCTTGCTTGCATTTATCAGCTTCTGTACTTCTGCAATCTCTGCCGGTTCCTCAGTTGCGCCCACAGTCACTTTGTCCAGTTCTTTCTTTTGCGCCGGCGCAATTTCTGTCTTGGATATATTTCCAGAAGTGCCGAATCCGGAAGAAGCTGAACTGGAAGCAGTTGCTCCACTGGTTCCGAAAGAAGCTGACACATTTTTTCCAGCCGGCGATACATTTACATCAAGCAATGTCCCGCCGGTTCCTGCTTTCTGAATTCCGGCGATCAGACTCCCTACAATGTCCTCACCAATCTGGCCAGCCTGTTCCACCAGAGACTTCAGACCGGTAGATAAGCCCTCATTCAGCTTTGCAACCGCGGAAGCATTTTCAGCCGCCAGATCATCCAGCTGTTTCTTATAATCTTTCCTGGTGTCACTTATCTGCTGGTCAATAGCATCCCGCGTAGCCTGTGTATCTTTTTGGGCCTGCCGGTCTGCTATCTCCTGCTTTTCTTCCCAAAGCTTGTTAAATTCATCCAGCTGCTCTGCAGTCATCTGATTCAGGCTGTAAATATTGGCGGCTGCTTCTGGTCCTGCATCTTTCAATTCCTGCAGCAGCCCCTCTGAAAGTTCCTTTCCGCTCAGTTCCTGTAACTGGTTTTCCCACAGTTTCAGTCCCTCAACCTGGGTATTCATATTGTAAATCAGACGATCTGCAGTATATCCGGAAGCGTCCCAGGCATCATAGTTATTCATGGATGAAAGGATGTCTTTCTTCCGATCAGCTATGGCACTGTCCCTTTTTTCTTCCAGATCCTGTATGGTTTCATTTAGTTCTTTTTCAAGCTTTTCCCGCTTATCATTGTAATCTTCATCAAGCTGCAGCTTTTCTTTTTCGTAATCTTCTTTGGCTTCCAGGTACTTTTTGTCTGCTTCTATGCGCTCATCCGTACCGGCTGTGAACTGTTTTCTGGCAATATCCCAATATTCCATCTCTGCCCTGGCGGACATGGAATAATAGGTCTGGTAGGTCTCCAAAAGGGATTTCTGTACTGAAGCCTGGGTCTTTGCAGCTTCCTCTCTGGCTTTGGCTACCTCTTCCTGCTTCTCCTGCTTTTCCTCGTAAATCTGAGTGTCCAGTTCCTGGATCTTTTGTGTTGCTTCATACCAGGCATCAGTTCCGCTCTTTAAATTCTTTCGAACGGTGGTCCAGTAATTTTTCTCCTGGGCTAAAGAAGCAGCATGTAATGTCTTGTACTTTTCCAGCCGTTTTTCAGCAGCACTGAGAACCTCAGAATTATAAGTTTCTGCATCCTTAGTAGTTTTCTTTTGATTATCTCCGGATCCGGTAACTTTTTCTTTGGATACGCCAAAATTGTTCTTTATACTGCTGCTCAGTGCCTTGCTGATCGTGGAACTGCTGTTAAGCTTATTAAGCTGAGCGGTTGCCTGTTTATAGGCCATGGATCCTTTCACAGCTGTATCACGTATCTGCTGCCAGTACCATTTTTCATTGTCCAGGGAAGCTTCATGGCTCTTATTGTATTGCTTAAGCCAGCTGGTGGCGTTTTTCAACACAGCCTTTGACATTTTTCCAGCGGCTGCAGTTGCTACCTTTGTGTTTTTAGTTATACCAGACGCAGTACCTGCAGGTAACTGATAGCCGACTTCTTTCTCAAATTTCTTTGATGGAGAATGGATCTCTGCTGCTGCCTTGGCTGCGGCAATACCTGCATTGATCATTCTTATTGAAGCGCTGATGACCTGGGACTGGCCTGCTGATATACCTTGCGCTACACCAGCAGCCGCGTTGTATCCCGCAGTGTAAAAGCTATTCTGATAGGTCCGGACTGCGGCCGCTGCCTGGCTTGCCATGGTTCCGGAAGCGCTGATCGCGCCACTTTTTCCGGAATTTATACCAGTCTGATACTGCTGAGCGGCTACCGTTCCGGCTTTCTCATATTCGCCTTTTTTCTCTTCGGCCGCCTTCGCTCCGGCGGACGCCATCTCGCCACCAGCCTGTTCAACACCAGACTGCTGATCTTTAATTGAATTCTGGGTTCCTTCTCCTACAGCAGTACCAACATCTTCACCTGCAGACTGTGCATCTGCTGCCTGCTGCTGGATCAGTGTCAGAAGCTCCTGCATAGCTGATACTGCCTGCGTACCACCGGCATTAATTCCTGCCTGGATTTCTTCCGGAATCTGGATACCCGCTTTATTGGCAATTTCTGCCACGCCCTGGATTGTTCCTTCAATAGTTCCGTTCAGCTGATCTATTGCCTGCTGAGGGGTTATCTCGCCACTTGCAATTCCATCTGCAAGTCCCTCTGGGATCTGTACACCGCATTCCTGCGCCATCTGGACAGTCTGCATGAGAGATTCCTGTGTGGCTGCCGGAAGCTCAGCCCAGCCTTCTACAGCCGAAGCAACGGCATTGTCAATAGACTCGCGCAGATCAGAAAAATCATAATCTGTGGAGCCAAGCTCTCCCACTGCCAACTCATAAGCGGTCTTGTTTGCCGCCATCACCGTTGCTGTATCCTCAGAAATGTCCATGGCATCAGTCCACTTCTTGGAGATACCTTTCAGCTGTTCAACACCGTATTCTCCCTGATTATCCAGAGTCCATACCATGTGCTGGAGCATATTAGCTGCATCAGTTCCTTGCTCCTGGATTGCCTGGATAAACTCTGCGGAAAAGATCGCTTGTCCGCTCTCATCTGTGGCTTCTTTAAGGCGCTGGAGATTCTGCTGATAGTTCTGGATTCCATCAACCCAGGACTGCAGGTTTTCGTTCATCTGTTCTGTGGTTATGTCATCTCCACCATCAAATTTATCTGCAAAACTGATTTTATCCTGCAAATCAGCTTTGATCGAATCCATGGTAGAATTATACTCATCCAGAATCTGGCGCATAGCGTCCTTAGCAGCAGATGCTGCTTCCTGAGATCGCTCCATGGTTTTGTTAAAACCTTCCAGAGCTGTGCCAGCTCCTGCTGCCGCTAATCCGGTTGCCTGGATTGCATCAGCATTATCTTCCTGAGCCTTTGTATTGTCTTCTGTTGCGTTAGTATCGTCCTTTTTAACTCCCGTCAGGTTTTCCGCACTCTTAGCATATTTTTCCTGTTCTTCCGAGCATTTATCAATTGTCTTTTGATTTTCCTCAATTACTTGAGAATACCCTTCCATTTTCTCTGCACAATCTGCTATGCTGGTAGCTGCTATTCCAGTTGCATCACCATATGCTACGGTTCTTCCATCAATACCATCCAAACGTGAATCCAATTCGCTACTACTATCGCTTAGGTGTTTCATGGCATAATCAAATTCATCCTGAGTTATTGTACCTTTTTCTAATGCCTCTGTATAAAGTTTTGTTTTCTCTGTAGGAAAATCAATATCAACTTGATAGCTTGGATCCACACTGGCTTTCTGTCTTTCCTCTTGGAGCTTTACAATTAATTCTCTTTCTTTTTCCAAGAGTTCCATTCTATCTTCAATATTTTTTTTCTGTTCCTGTGCTTTATCCAGTTGTACCTGTGCCTCTAACGACTGATTAATTAAATCCTGTGTAGCTGCAACTACTGCCTGCTGAATTGCTGTCTGCCTATAATTTTCTACCAGTTTCTCCAATTCGTCATTAGTAACACTCAGTTTGTCGTTTTCAGAATCATATGCTCCTACCAATTCCGGAATAGACTGTGACAACTTGTCTACGATAGCTGCCATTTCCTGCTTCTGCACTGCAGTCCGGTCTTCAACATTATTCAGGGCTTCCAGTCTGTCGGCCAGAGCACCTACATTCTCCACCGAGTCAAGTGTTCCGGTAAACTGATCATCAATGGCCTGTACATTATCGGCAACTTTCCGTGAAGACTGTACAACTTCATCGTACATATCTTCCATTGCATCTTTCTGAGGTGTTATCACATCTGTTAATCCTGATATAATATCAGTTAACAATTCCACACCGCCCTGTAACGGTCCAGAAATATATTCATAGGCGGCAATGCCAAGCCCTTCGGTCGCAGAGCTTAACTCTGTTAATTTTCCCTGCAGATTATCCTGCATGGTATCTGCCATATCAGAAGCAGCACCAGAACAATTTCTCAGACTCTCCTCATAGCCAGCTACCTGATCAGCGCCGGTATTAAGAAGCATGTTCAAGCCCTTAATGGAGTCAGACGTAAAGGTTGACATGAGAGCCGCCTGTTTCTGTGCATCTCCCATTCCATCTGTAGCATTTTCTACATCTTTTAGGACGTCCGTCATGTCGCGGAAGTTTCCGTTGGAATCCATGACTTCTACAGAAGTATCACCAATGGCAATCTTTCCGTCCTTCATCTTACTGGTCAGATCTCTCATTATGGCAGCAAGGGAGGTACCAGCTTCACTGCTCCGGAGTCCGTTGTTTGCCAATGCTTCCAGGAAAGAGGTAGTGGTCTCAATGTCCTGACCGGCGGCATTCATATTGGCACCACAGTTCTTATATGCCTCGCCCAGCTCTGCTGCTGTAGTAGAACTGTTTGCTTGTGCATATGCCATCATATCTGCTAAATGAGTTGACTGTGAAGCTTCCAGATTAAAAGTACTGATATTGTCTGTAACAATCTGGGATGCATCTGCCAGATCCATATTGGAAGCGGCTGCCAACTGTAGAACACCATCAATTCCAGAAAGAGTCTGGTTTACAGACCATCCGGCCAGGGACATATTTGTCATCGCGTTGGCTGCTTCCGTTGCAGAGAATTTCGTACTACTTCCAAGGCTCTTTGCCTTATTTTCCAGTGCTTCCAGCTCTGATCCGGTTGCTCCAGAGATAGCCTCCACTTCACTCATTCCAGCTTCAAAGGAACTTCCGACTTCCACCACATACTCTGCTGCTTCCTTTGCCTTATCACCAATTGCCGAAATAGCTTCTCCTGCAAGTTCCAGGCCCTTTGCTGCTAAAGCTTCTCCAAAACCTTCCTTCAAGCTCTCTCCGAACTCTTTCGTAGTAGTGATAACCGTCGTTGTTTCTTTTCCATATTCGTTTATGCTCTTTGCGCATTTATCCGTAGCATTTTGTGCTTCTTGCAGATACTTTTCATTCTGTTTTAAAGCCTGGTTATTTTTTTCTATATCATTCTCGGCGTCACTAACTCTTTTAGACCAGTCCGATACTTTTCCTTCGCACTTTTGGCACTCCAAGCCCTGCTTTTCAACAGCCTTCTGAAGGCTTTCCACTTCCTTTGACTGCTGCTGATACTCTTTTGTACCATCCTTTCCAGATTTCTGCATGTTTTCCTGGGCTTTTTCAGCCTCTTTCAATGCCTTGGAAAGTTCTTCATATCGCTGTGCGGCTTTCTGCGATACCTTCTGTGCATTTTCCAGTCCTTTTTTCGCAGACTCCGCCCTTTTCTGATAACTCTCAGTCTGCTTTGACAGGTTTTCCTGCTTTTTAGTCAGAAATTCAAGAGAATTGGCATTTCCCTTATATTCTGTGCTAAGTTTTTTCAGTTCAGAATTTAGCATTGCACTTTCTTTTTTCGCATTTGATACGCCCTGTGAAAATTGTCTTTCTCCGTCCAGTGCAAGTACAATTCCAATTTTCTTTCCTGCCATAGCTAGTCCTCCCAACAAAAAATCCACATAAAAAGAGCACCTCAGACCGAGATGCTCTTTTTACATGGATTTTTATTTATACTTATTTCTTGGATATTGGGACTTCTTCAATGTGGGTTTTATACACCACCGGTGATGTAACCCATTTGATAAATTTCTTTATCAGAGCCCCTATCAGTATTGCAAATAATAACAATACAAACAATATTACCAATAACATATGCCACCCACCTTTCTGTTTTTCTTAATTATAATCCGCAGCTCTGCCAAATTCAATATCTTTTCGCAAAGCTGCGGAAGAAAATCAGAAAAATGAGTCAAGATTTAATTCTTCATCTTTTTTCTTTAAGCCGTTAAAATCTAAATACTCATTATAAATCAGATAGAATTTCCGAAGTGTCATACCGAACACTTCTTTTTCACTATAATTGAGCACCTTACATCCCACATACAGTAACCGGGCTACGTTTATAGCCCGGTCTTCTGGTTTGGGTTTTCTTCCTCTTCGTCTCCAGAATCTTCATCATCACTGTCAGGATCCGGCATAGAAAAACCGTATGCTTCCAGCAAGGTAATAGCAAGCTTCTGCATTTCAGCTGGCTTTATAAGTCCGTCAATGGCTTCTACTTTTACTTCCTTACCTGTATCCACGGTGAGAAACGCAGCCACAACACTATAAAGTGTTTTTATATCTTCCGAATCGGTTTTATAGTCAGCAACTCTCGCAATTGCCGGCATAATTTTCACTAATGCCTTATTACAGGTTTCCTGGATTGCTTCAATTGCTCCAATGGTGAACAGGATATTGTATTCCTGTCCACCCATAACAACCGGAGCTCCTATTGGTCTTAAGTCGCTCATACAATCTCCTTTAATTCTTACGCAGTAATTGTTGCCTGTTTGTTCAGCCATGCTTTCGCTTTAGCTTCGCTGTCAAATACGAGTTTTTTACCAATAGACATCTTACCATCGACTTCCACTGGGTATGCTTTACCTTCAATGGTGGCAGTCTGGAAGTTTGTAGTGTCACCTTTTGTCTCAGCATTTTCTGTAGGCTCACTGTGCTGTACTTTATACAGCCAGATAACAGTGAAACTAACCACACCATTTTTCTTTCTACGCTTATAGAAACCAACTCCAAAATATGGAGCTTCGTCTTCAGTTCCGATTTCAATACTCTCTGGAGTTTCTTCCTGTCCTGAATCTCCTGCTGCCGCTTTTACATATGTATGGCCAAGCAGTTTCGCCTGATTTTCCAGAGACAGATCATCCACCCCAAGAGATGTACCCCAGTCTCTTACAGTTTTGTCTGTTTCAGCTACTCCATCATCTGCCCGAAGTTCTGCATCATTTTTATTTGGGGTTCCATTGAAGTTGATTGCTTTTGCAACAACAAAACCTTCTGTGTACTTATTTCCGTCTGCCCACTTTGCTGCTACAGGATATTTCATACCAATATGTGCCATGTGCTATTCCTCCATATCATAATCATTTTCAAATTCACATTCGAATACAATGTGTCTTGTTTTATTATCTGGTTCCATCAATACGGTTACATCAGGATACGTTCCCCCTTCTTCCAGAATTACTCTACGAATTTTTCTTTTTGCTTCCAGGTAATCCTTAGTTGATGGCAGGAAATAATGAATCTGCATTAAGGATATATCCTCTACAGGCTGATTGTCCGCAAACAGTTCTGCACCATCCTTCACATAATTAAAAGTAATATATTCGCTATTTCCACCGCCAAAGAAATCTGATGTCACCGGAATGCCAAGAGGCTTCAACGCTTTTATTATCTTTTGATTTATTGTCACAGCTTGTCCACCTCCGCGCCAATTACCTCTTCCATAACCTGCATTACTGCATTTTCGCTTTGTGCTACTGCTGCCGCGCGTACAGGTCTTGGCTCCTGGCCGTGTGACCTTACACCATATTCCAGATAACCCATTTTTTCAGCATTTCTAAGACCATTTTTATCAGTTCCATTGGGTTTTACCACAGCAAACACTCCGAGACTATTATCTCTTGCGTTTGTAGCAGCTATGGAAGCTTCCAGTTCGCCTGTTGAATACGGTTTTCCGTATTTATCCCTTCTGTTAGCTGCGGATCTGATCTGTGTTTTCAGGTTTTTTTCGACAATTGGGGTGGCCTTATTCACTGCTTTTTCAGCCATTTCATAAGGATTTGCCAGCTTATTCAACATCTCTTCAACATCTTCAAAACCTGTTATCGTCATCCTTGCCATTGTCCTACCTGTGCTTTCCCACGTTCACGCATCTGACAAGTCAGCTGCACCTTCATGGATTTATTTTTCTGATATCTGCGCTTTATATCATAAATTTCACCTGTAGACTCATCCACCAGGAATGATTCTCCAGAATAATTACACGCCATGATCTCAACAACCTGGTCTGCTGTATAACCATTCTGTTTAGCAAGAACCTCATCATCCCTGGTACTGTCGCGGAAGTCTGCCGGAATACCACCGATAAATTCATATGTTTCCTCCATCATGATTCCATTATCATTTATCGTTGGATCATTTTTCTTTACCGGCAGCGAAATACTTTTATTCCACATCCAGACCATTCCCTTCCAATGTCATACGAAAAACCTTTTTTCGATACAGATCCAGATACATTCGTGTATCTGAACGATCATTCCCAAGATATGCTTTTACATATAATGTCACGGCAGTAAGAACTCTTGAATCATCCGTATCCTTCCGAAGAATATCAGGAGGTACACCGGAGGTTTTCATGTCCTCCAGTGCATCTGCAATATAGTCGCTGATATCATCGTTATACACATTAATACCTTCTGCGATTCCACATCGTTTTTTTATTTTTTCCAGCATTTACTCACCATCATTTCAACAGCAGATAACCATTTACAAACGCTTTCTCATCTCTTACTTTGACGTCCTCTCTTTCAATAGCACGGTAAATAGTCAGATCTTCCTCGAATGCGTTAAGTGTACCGATAGATGCAATATTGGAAGTCATGATCGTAGTTTTCGCACGATCAAAGTACCAGATACCTTCTTTCAGATCTCCGATTATAATCGGAATCTTGGTTTCACTGATTTCAAAGTAACCTGCAATTTCCGCTTTTTTAGGTTCTTCTACTTCTGTATATACTCCTTCTGCCTCTTTGTAATAAATTTTTCCTGCTTTTACATCAGTATCTGTCGTCTTTGCATATGTCGGTGTGCTTGACAAATCCTCGTTCGGGATAACTTCAACCGGTATATATGTCCCACCAACAGCAAGTCGCATCTGCATGGTATCTTTTGGATCTGGTGCAAGAAGGTATCTTCCATTGGTGTCCTTCAAGGTATCTAAGTACTGTAAGCCATCATCATTTGTAATAATTTTCGAAGACTGCTTAAACGCTGATCCGATGGTTACATTAAGCACCTTTTTAATATCATCCAACCCGCTTAATTTCACTTCTTTTTTGGTCTTAATCGCATCCATGATCAGATTATTCTCAGTTACTCTTGCCTCATCTCCAATCCACTCAATAAGTGTAGAAGCGATATTTGCATCACTGTCAGCCAGAAGCTCATTGGTCACTGGGAAATATCCTGCATATTTACCGATTTCATAATCAATGCGCTCAAACTGTGGAGTATTTTTTGCACCAATCTTACCTCCTTCACCTACTTTGGTGAATCCAGTCTGCTGAGAGCGCTTTTTAAATGTTCTGGAACCCTTTTCAGTTTTGACAGATTCTTTACGGACCAGCTGGCCTAAGGAAAACTTGGACTCTTTGTATTTGTTGATTCTGGTCTGGATATCCTCTGGAACAGTATAGCCTCCATCTGCTTTTGAGCCTTCACTCATGGAATTCTGTACGTGGAACCCTACTCTGGCAGCCTGCGCAAACTCTGCCGTAGAATCTTTTGGTGTTCCTGCAGGAACCTTACTCTCCGGCACGGCTGCTCCATCGTCCAAGTCTTTCAGAATATCAAATTTATCCTGAAGCTCTTTCAGTTCATCTTTAGCTTTTTTTGCTTCTTCCAGTTTTCCTTCATTGGCAAGGTTCTTAACTTCATCTTTTTTCGCGTTAATCTTCTCCAGAAGGTCTAATAATTTTTTGTTCACGTCTTTTTCTCCTTTCAAAAAGGGAAATCAAACACCATACCGGTCAAGATCTCCCAATAATTCAGCCTTTATCTTTTCTTTTTCCAGATTTCTCTGATTATCCTCTTTTGCTTTGATTTTTTCCATAACTGCATCTGCAATAGCGTCAATATCCAGAGTTTTATTTTCCGGTTCTTCATGCTGCTTTAATGCTTTTGGGGTCTTTGAATACTCATCAAAGTAATTACTTGTACAAGCTGCTGCCTGTACACTGTCCTCCACTTCAAAATCAAAATAATCAGTAGTATCACTTCCGACCATCCAGGTCTCTGCGTTGATCAGATTATTGATTTCCTCTTCTGTAACCCCTTCTTTTGTCTTCGACATGTATGTCTGCAGGATTGCTTTCTGGCAAATATCCAGAGTATCTGCATCTTTTCTCAGCTGATCTGCGTTCATACTGGTAAAAAAGTAACCATTTGTAGGCTTATGAATCATAAAGGTTCCATTTGCCGGAATCACAATCCGATCACCGGCACATGCAATCACAGAAGCAATACTGGCCGCAATACCATCAATATAGGTGGTAATCCTGGCATTATTGCGTTTCAACATGTTATAAATGGTAATTCCGGCAAATACAGATCCACCTCCACTGTTTATATGAAGGTTAATCTCCTGTATGTCTTCCAGATTTTTCAAGAAATCTGAAATATCAGAAGGACAGGTATCATCATCACACCATTTTCCCCAGTCATCAGATACGATATCCCCAAAAATATTCAGATCTGCTGAGATTTCTGTCTGATTGCAGATTTCCAATTTTCCTACATTCTTTTTCTGATTTTTCAGCAGTAATACTGGCATTCTACTCACCTCCTCTGGTGTACTGTGTTCCAACTTTTTCAAGCGGAATATAATTTCCATTCACAATGAGCTTATCGCCATCCGGATCATCCGGCATATCCAGATATCTCCTCGCTTCATTTGGCTTGTATATTCCATTGTTTACAGCATCTTTTAACATTTCCATCTGTGTCTTTGTATCAGTCCTCAAAATTGCCTTCTCATTAAACTTATAAAAAAATCCATTTTCTTCCTCTTTCAAGCTCAGAACTTTCGCATTGATCTCTTCTTCATACATCTTTAGTCTGTACAAAGCGGTATCAACTAAAAAAGCCAACTGCTGGGTTTCACTGTTTGAATAACTGGATTTTTCATAATTATTGATCTGATTCGGCTTAATACCGAATGCTCCGGCAATCTGAAGTGCGGAATACTTTTTTAATTCAAAAAACTGTGCGTCAGTCAGATTCATTTTCAGTGGAGTAAGCTGTAGTCCGATTGGGACAGGTATTACCCTTCCTGCATTTTTCGGGCCTGACAGTTTATCTGCAAATTTTTTCTGCAGTGCTTTTATCTTGCTCTCTTCCAAATCACCCACGTACTGTAATGCCATGCTTGCACTTAGTCCCTGACGATAAAGGTTATTCATAAAATTCTGACTTTCCAATGCTCCACCCACGGTATCTTGCAGAATTTCCCGCACAGATTTTCCCATAATTCCATTTAAGGAATACCAAGTTTTAAAGTGCATAACCTCACTGGATCTGAACAAATACTGTTCACCGGTCTTGGGATCATTGTACTGATAATACAGTTTCCCTTTTCCTCCAAACACACCAACATCATCCATATATGCAGTCACACAATTCGCCTGCATTGGCCAAAGATCCAGGACTTTGTAATGTCCTCCATATTTTTCTCTTTCAAAGGTACCATGCATCCAGATATAGCCATTTCCATAATGCTGACAGTTCATCTCTGTAGTAGTCCACAAAGTTGTGGGTGTCATTATCGTGTTCGGTCTCACAGTCAGAAGCCTGGTTATCTTGCTCGGCTCTGCCCTGATCCGACCTTTAGGCGTTTCCTGGTAGTACTTTAACGGCACTTTTCCCATGGTTTCGCTGAGCATTTTTAAGCAGGTGTAATATGTCACCTCTTTCTCAACATCTGGATTAGTACCAGTTATTCCCAGCCATTCTTTCAGATCATCGTCATCCATGTCTACCGTTGGTCGCGTCATTGCATTCCATGCATTTTTTAATCTGTCTAATATGTTCATGTTACCAGTCACTTTCCAAAAATTGATCTATTCCCTCCTGGTAGCTGGATCCGAATTCATGATACATTGCCAGCTTAAATCCACACAAGGTAGAATCCACAGGGTCAATTCTTTTTGTTGTAGCATCTTTATCTATCTTAATCAGTCCCTGGTTGGTTCTGATTACTGCATTGCTCATTGCAAAATTCAATACAGGATTGTATTCATACAGGACATTTCCGCAATATACCTGCTCACGGAATCCCTGAGTAGCTTCATTCAAGTGTTTATGGCTCTGGAAAACTTCCTCCACTGTATAACCTTCGTTTGATAGATCCATCATCAGCTTACTTGCGTTTGCTGGATCAAAGCACAGACATTCAATGTTCCAGTCATTCTCTGCACATGTATCCAATACATATTGCATTACTGCATTCTGGTCTACAATCGGAGTATCTGTCACTGTAATAAATCCCATTCTTTCCCAGGCATCATAATCCACTTTATCTTTTGCCTTTCTTTCAGCCAACTTCTCCCGATTCGGAATGAAAGAGTGGGAATACAGTATGTATTTCACAATTTCTTTTCCAGTCTGGTCAAATTCGCCTGATAGAAAGGGAATTACGAATGTAACAGATGTAAGGTCTATTTTGGCTGACATATCGAACCCCACATAAACACTCATTCCATGAGTATCAATAGGGATTTTATCAACCTGGCAGGCTTTCCACTTTGCCATGTCCATATATCCGTTTTCTTTTGCCTGAACCCAGATATTCAACATTTTTGTGAGAAATGCCGTCATCTTTTCCGGTATTTCTTTGGCTACCCGCCAGGCTGTACGGATCTTATCCGCGCCATTTTTGTAGCTCATCCTAATCGGATTCGCTTTTTTCCAGATGTTTTCGTCTTCCAGGTTACGGATATCATCCTTGTAATCCTCCGGATCCACTTCGCAGATATCCACAAGATACTCTTCATTCTCCACATCCACATCCGGATCCAGTATCTTAGAACAGTATTGATACTCCTGGACATAACATGGATAAGTAAGATCCATCCCTGCAGTTGTAATAATCATCAGCAATGGCTCTTTAGTGTTTGCTCCGAGACCAAGATCATAAAACTCAGTAGTCTTGTGCTGATGGTATTCATCCAAAATCAGTCCGGCCGGATTGGTTCCATCTCCATTCTGTCCATCCTCTTTCGACAATGCCTTTATGAAGCTTCCAGTTTTTCTGTGTATTACAGCATCCCTGGTGATTTTAAAAAGAGGTTTCAGTGGAGATTTATTCAGCATGAGCTTAGCTTCATTCAAAATAATCTTCGACTGATCCCTCTTGGTTCCAGCAGTATAATATTCGTAATTTTCTTCATTTCTCGTAGCCATAACTGATATTTCATATAAGGCTACACCAGCCTCCATCTGAGACTTGGCATTTTTCCTTCCAACCTCAATAAAAGACTGTTTGAACCTTTTATAACCGGTAATATCTTCGCGCCATCCGTAAAGTTGGCACAGATTAAATTTCTGCCATATCGTCAAGCCGATCGGCTGTCCTGCAAGGTCACCTTTAGAATGCCGTAGCATAGAAAACCAGTCTACAATTTTTGATGCTTCCTCTTCATCCCAATGATAAGGCCATACATTAGCCTGTACATTCTTTGCATCCTCTTTCTTGCAATCCCTAAGGAAGCGCATACAAGCCCATTTATGTTTTTTCCCTGATATTTCTTCCCCGGCCAGACAACGGTTGGCGTAATCTATCAGTTCTTCTTTGATGGTCATATATTGCCAAATTTATTTGTGATAGCTTCCCTTGTCTTATCAGACTTCACTGCTGCAGCTTTTAGTCTGGCGTCAATAGTGAGTCCACACAGGGAAGCAAATTTTCTCATTTCCTCTGCGTATGTGCGCTGAATATCAACCATTGGATTTTTCACCACAATAACGCCATTCCTGGTCTCTCGATCAATGTAATAAGTCTGATCTTTCAATATCTCTGTAGCCTTAACATAGTTAGCAAAAGCATTACAGTAACCGCCCAGGTTGTTACGATCCAGGTTCCCGATCAGATTAATCTTTTCCAGTTCCTTGACAATCCTGCGCCACTCTTTTTTTGCCACATTATCAATCAGCCAGGTAGGAGGACGTTTTAATTGATTTTTGTCCGTAGTCACACTGTCTTCTTCTGCTTCCCTTGTCTGCATTGTGATCACAGTAAGATTTCCCCGCTGCTCTGTCAGCGGCTTCCTCGGTCTTCCCATTCATCCTCCCTCCTTCCTTTGCCAACTTTTTATGAGTATTTAGAATTTTGCGCAAGCTATAGGGCAGGCGGGGACGACGGCATTTCCTGAAAACTTTTCAGACCGCCCCTCCCGTCTGTGTATAAAAATCCACAAGCATTTTTGCAAGCTTTTTTTCCATCACTGGTCTCTCTTTTTTATACATCTGCTCAATTTTTGAATGTGTATCGTGATGTAATGGCATCAGATTCTGCTTATCGCATCGTTTATCCCATGCTTCTTTTAACGGAATAATATGATGCACTGTATCTGCTGCCAGAATTACTCCTTCCGTCATGTAGACATACACATCAATCCCGCAAGCACTGAGAATATCAGATCTTGTCAGCTGCCATTCCCTTGAATCATAAAATGTTTTGCTTTTCTGATTTCTGGCATTCTGATCATATATCCGATAGCGTTCTTTATCTCTTTGTTTCATGCAGGGACACCTGCTGCCGGACGGAATTCTTTTTCCGCACCTGCCACATCTCTTATATATCATCTTTTTCTCCAATAAAAAACGCCCGGCCGTGCCTGCCAGACGTTTGTGGAAGTATGTATGAGTCAGTATTGTACCATTTTTATCGGCGGTACTAACCGAGTCGGAACAGATGGAACCGAACCACCGACACGCTGGATATAAGCCAGCTGCTCTACCACTGAGCTATGTTCCGATATACCTGCCAAGCCATAGTGCCTGACAAGTAAGGGTGCAACCGATTGATATTTGATTCATCCATCTGAATCTATTATAGTTATAACACGAATCAAGTATACCATTCTATACCATCTTAAAATTTTTCAATGCTGATGAATGCAGCCTATGTACCTGTGTCCATCCATAGCCCATCTCTGTTGCTACATCATCCCATTTTAAGCCTTTTATATAGCGCAAACGCAAAACTTTCCGTTCATCTTCTGAATGCATTTTGCGGATCTGGCTCTCAATCTTACGATATTGCTGAACCTTGTTCAAACGTTCTTTCTTCAACAATTCAATCTGTTCATCCAGTATCGCAATGTAATCCGACAGATCTGATTGACTGCTGCCTTTTGGCATTCCATCATTCACTACGGAAGGAAACATCTTATCAGCTCTTAATCTTTTGATTTCTTCCAGGATGTCCCGCTCTCTTTTGACTGCTCTCTGATACGATTTCAAATATTCTTTTTTCTTTTCGTTTTCTTCCTGCATGCTCCTGTCCATTGGAGTCACCTCCTAAAATACCTGTTACAAATAGTTTCTGCCGAATATCTGCATAAACTCCTTTCTGCTTCCAAGCTGATCCATAAATGCTTCCTGTCCCTGTCTGTGAAGTTCATCCATTACCGCTTTATCTCTATGTACAGCATGTTTACCTGTCGCATGGCATTCCAGGCACAAATATACTTTTAATCCATATTTCTCTGATAGTGTCCGATTCGGACCACCAAATATGTGATGTTCTTGAGTCTGGCCATACCTGCTGCACAAGTAACATCTTCCTTTTCGGCTTCCGAGAATGCTGGCCGGATGGGACATCCTTTTTTTCTTCGTTTCTTCTTTTGGAAATTTAAGTCCGCTCATATTTTTCCTTCTTTCATCTTGTCCGAGTCGGGCATTAACTAAATGGCAGTTCCTCTTCAATTCCATCCGGGATATTCATGAAACCATCAGGTCCCACATCTGGTGATTGTTGTGGAACATTCTGCTGACTGCTGCCGGAGCCAGAGCCTTTACTTTCTGCAAACTCCTGTTCTTCTACAACAACCTCTGTCGTATAAACTTTCTGTCCTTCACGGTTGGTATAACTTCCAGTCTGAATACGGCCTGCGATTGTAATCTTCAATCCTTTTCGGAAGTATTTCTCCACGAACTCGGCAGATTTTCCAAACACTACACAATTAATAAAATCTGCAGTTGCATCTCCATCTTTTCTGATCTTCCTATCTACTGCCAGTGTGTATCTGGCAATTGCAAATGAATTTTCCCCTGGGGTGTATCTCACCTCTGGATCTCTGGTTAACCGCCCCATTAATATAGCTTTATTCATATGTTATTTTCCTCCTTCACATAATCTGAACAATTAATCGCGTGCTCTTCTTTCTTCACCTCTCCTTATTGCTTATTTTCGCCATTCCTTGATTGCATCTATATCCGCAAGATTCATTACATTCACAGCAACACTGTTTCTTACAAATATCGGATAGCTCTTTATATTGCTCACTTCCCTCAATCATTTCTTGAAGCATCAGCTCTTTTGCGAAATCTCTTGCCTTGCATCCGAACGGAGTCATGTATTCACAACTCCGTTCGGTATTTATCTTCCCTTTCATATCCCTCCTGTAACAACTCTGGATTGTCGAAAATGTTCCCTTTGACTTCAACACATTTTCTTTCATTGACATAGAAACCTAGATTACAATAACAACTTCCAAGTTCCTTGCCAAACAAATAACTATAATCTAATGTCCAATCTCCATTGCTCATATTTACAATTTCTGGATATTTTTCTTTGCGATCGCAGATATCGTTCTCCCAAATTTTGTTTCCGTTTTTGTCGGTCAGACCTGTGAACTGGCAGATGGTTTCTGGATTAATAGGCGGTGCGTATAAAACACCTGATTCAACTGGTTGTATTCGATATTCAAATAAGTTTGGCCGTGAATGATCTATTACCAAACACCCCTCAATCCATTTACCATCTTCAATTCGCTTTGCCTTAAAAAGTATTTCTCTCATTCGTTTTCACCATCCTCCACTTGTCCCGATTCTTCTAACCAATTTTCAACACATGGTAAGCAAATATAGCAACTGCACCAACCTTGTCCTTCTACTATTGCTTTTTGGTTTAACATTTTTTCGCCTTTAGGTATCTGTTTTTCACATACGCAGCATAAATGAGAAGCCCTTATTTTTACGATTTTTTCTGTCAGATTTGATTCCGAACCATCCATATTCCCTGCAAATATCTGGCTATCAATATACATTTCTTCTGGATATTTCAATCAACTCCATCTCCTTCCATTTATTACAAATTCCTTAATCTTCCTTATACGGTTTCGGAAGTGGCATCCAGGCATTGACATACAAATCATGTTCAACAAAACTCTCGTCTTCGTCACCAACTCTGAATGTTCCGCCGTCATCATCGTCAACTGTATATCTTCCAATCATTGGTAGCGAAAAGTTAAAAAACGATACCAGAATGTGTTTGTCCGGGTCTGGTAATCTCTCGTCTATCGGAATCCAGTTAGTAGATTTTAAACGCTTAATAGCTTTTTTCTGTTCCTCTTCTGTCTCGCAGTGTATTACAATATCATATGTATCATCGTATGCACTAAATGAACCGTCTTCATTCTGTACAAGTGTCATTCCGTCGCTCATTCCTTACCCCTCCTTATACGGCTTTGGAAGTGGCATCCAGGCCATAATATCAATCCAATCATAACCGCCGTCGAGATAATATCCATTGGAATCAATGAAGCACGTATCTTGCCATGTTGTTTCTCCGTTAGTAACCAATATTTCTTGTCCGTCATCTGGCATTTTGCAGTCAAGCATATATTGTATGTCTTTTGAAAGGAATTCTTCTGCACGTTCTTTTTCTGATATCTGATGATATTTTACCGGAATCCAACCGTTTTCTTTCTCATCCTCTTCCAGATCATCCAGAAGACTATTTACGATATCTAGCGAACTCCCCGGCAATCCTTCCTTGTACATCGTCTGTTTCTGCAGTTCCCACTTGTACTGCAGTAATCTTTCTTTTATCCTACTTACCATCTTGCTTACCTCACTTGGTTCTGAGAAACCGAATCATAAAACGTTCTTTCCAGTCAGGCTGCCATTTTCTGCAGCTGTAATCACCTTCTACCAGTATACCCTTCCGATCACACAGACCATTATCATTATCCTTGCAAGTCTTACATGTTCTATCTTCCATCTAACCTCCTATTTTTTATTCATCAAAGATATCGCAATCCGTAGCCTCTTCTTTCATCCCTGCTATCGGTTTGCCCTTTACATATTTGTCACAGTCAATTGCGCTGCAGCCCCTTGAATGTCCGGTTTTGCATATATAGTCACAGTTTCCAAGATTAGGATTAAGTTGTCTGTATATACAGCTTGAACATTTTTTTCGACTTGTTTTCTTTTCTCCTCTTATTACCTCTGGCTTTATGCCTCGTTTTCTGAGCCAATATCCGATAGTTGCAGACCAGGTTCCGAATTTTTCCGCAATTTCCTTCTGCGTACATCCAGATTTCACCATCTTTATAATTTCTTTCTTATGTGCGTCTAATTCGTTTATTTTGTTTTTATACTCTTTCACAGTATCACCTCTGCATCTGATGGCATTTTAAAGATTTTGATCTTTTCTGGATGCTGAGCTGCAACCTGTATGGCACAGAGAGCACGAACAGCCTTTGGCTCTGTGCTATATTCTCCCAGGATAGTTCCTTTCTTTTTGTCTTTGGTGTGTGCCAGTATCTGATATGAGCCGGTTGGTGTGAGAACTGTAGTCACTTCTTTTTCAGTCATATCTATCAGCTGATTTCTCAGTGTTCGGATTTTCATTTCTGTACTTTTCTCCTTTCAGCTAATATTCGTGTTGTGTTAACAAGATTCTCTGTATTCCGTTCATATTCTATCATTTCTTTCCGGACAGCTTTAATCAACGCAAGTAGTACTTTTTTAATTTCAGCAGTCCCTACGCGTGTACAATACTCTTTCGCATTCTGATCTATAGCCTTGATCTTTATATATTCAGATTGTCTTATCATTGACTTGATGATTCTCTTCTTCATCTGTTCTGGCGGTTTCTTCCCATACATTTTTTTATATTTCTTTTTCAGTATCCTTAGCTTCATCTTTTTACACCTTTTCTCTGTTAAGCCCCAGTTCTTCATAAATGTTATAATTGGCCAGATCTTCAAACTCCACTTCAATATCCATATCTCTTTTTGCATATTCATAAGCTTTCGCCACTCCTATGCGATTCACATACTCCATTGCTGATTTCCAATTATCCAGGAATTTTTTATTTGCTTTCGTGAATCCCCATGAAAACTTTATCGCGTAAATAGAGATGATTATATTTGTGATCGTTATATAGTCTTCTGCCCGTTCCAGTTTCTCCTGGGCTTCACGGATGCAGGCGTCCGTTTCCTGCTCCGTTATTTCATCCTCTCTCGCTTTCAGGTAATTCTGCAGAATCATTGACTGTTGCCCTGTCAGTCCTGCAACCTGGCCAAGCTGCATCTTAAAGTTCAATGGGAGTCTGCATTTTTCCTGTTCTCTGGCCTTACGTCTCATTTCTGCCCTGTTCATTTGCTTTCCCTCTGTACTTCCTTTAAGAATTCAACCAATTCGCTTTCACTATTTGGGAATTTATTGTATCTTCCATGCTGTGTCCATTTAGGTATTCCTGATTTTCTTTCCGGTTCAGGTCCTCCGATCAAATGCATGTAATATGATTCTGTATTATCTGATACCCACTGGCTATGAACAGTATCCCGATCATATTCTTCTGCAATAAGTCTTGCACCATTTGCGAAATCATATTTGTAGTATCTGGCGCCAATATGTTCATCTGTATACCAAAGTCCCCAGGCTTTATAATTTCTCAGCCATTCCTTACGCTGATCATTATTTTTCATAACAGGAAGCGGTAGTTGCTCCGCTGTTTCTTCTTTGGCTCTCTCATCTGAGTCCAGACATGTGCTTATTAGATTTCTAAGCAATCTCAATCCTGCCACGTTCATCTGGGCTTTCTGTAATACATTAACTGGGAATCCTGATTCTTCTGCTGCCACAAACTTTATTTCTTCCAGGTCTTTTTCTTCTTTCTTTAAATATCTCAAAATATTTTCCAGAGTCGGAACCGGAATATCTTTCAAATCATCCGGCCATGCATCCGGTGCAAGATTACTAATCTCAGGCAATAAATCTTGCTCGCTTTGATCCAGATCCTGCTGCCTTTCATCCGCGTTTTCTGCTGCCGGTTGGCAGCGCTTTGACATGTCCGAATCGGACACATTTTCTGCTGTCTCTTCCACTGTTTTGGATTGGGCTGCTTCTGCTTTCTCCATAGCAATCTCATTCCACATTTTCTGAATGGAAGCCGCAAGATAAAACCAGTCATAGTTTCCAAGGCATTTATCACCCTCATCCCAAATCTGCACATAATCATCAAACAAATTAGCATGTGCGATTCCAAGCCCAGTATCGAACCACCAGGTTCTTCTGCTGCCTATTTTTTCTTTTAACTCATCCGGGCTTGTCACTACATTTAACACCCTTTTGTGGAAGTCCTGTTTTAACCACTCATTAAAATCGCCTATCAGCTTTCTGGTTAGATTATCAAGATATTTTTTCTCTTTCTCAGATGGTTTTTTTATGTCATCAGTATCTACCACTCTTTTTCTATATTCTTCTTTCATACGTTCTGCAGATACATGGCAGACCTTCTCCCCTTTTTCATTGTAAAATGCAAAATCTTTCTCTTTTGTTCTCTGTACTACTGCAAACTCTGTTCCCATTGCACTGAAGCGTCTGGTTGCTCCTACATACATTTTGAGATAAACATCCTCAAGAAATACCTTTATCATCCTTGCTATGTCCGGCAGAAATACTTCGTTTGCAGCATAATATGGACATTCTTTTTGTGGTTCTGGCATAGGCGCAAGCTTCACCGCCTTTTGTTTCTTTCCATACTTCTCTATCAGTGTTTCAGCCAACTGCTGCCATGTAATCAACTTTTCATCCCCACTACCAGGATTAAACAGGATTCCATTTGATTTTCCCTGATAATTCAAATATCCATTTCTGATCCGCACATCATTGTATATAATGCTGAGCATATAAATGGACATGTTCTTATCCCGCTTTTGGATTCGTTCTGTTGTTGATTTCTTTAAGCTTTCAAAGAATCGCTCGATCTGAATGTCAACATCAATTACCGTTCCATCTTCTGGCGGTCTTCTTCGTCCAATTGCTTCATCAAGTGTCAGCTGTCCAGGAACCTGACGTCCTACTTCCTGTTTTTCTTTCAAAGCTTTAACCTCTGGTAGCGTAATTGTTTCATTCTTTTTGTACAACCCCAGAGCCTCATCCTGGTGTTTATCATCCAGATCTGTCAGTTCCCTTGCCACAGATATATTGATGTTTCCATTTTGAAACTCTTGCATAAACTCCTGACTTAATTTTTTCTGGATTGCATGATATCTTTCTAACTGTGTCCCCGATGTTCCGAGAGTTGCCTGTACCATGCTTCTGGTTGTCCCCTGCAGGTCAACCAGATCGCGAAGCTCCTTAATTACCTCTTCTGTGATAAGCGCCTCCTGCATTTTCTCCCAGTCACTTTTTTCACGGAACCGGTTCGCCTGGATGATTCCCAGCTTATTGATCAGCTGTTCCACTTTTCCATCTTTATCTTCTGGGAACTTTTCTGTATTCAGACTCACTTTGGTATATTTACAGTTAATCTTCCGGAACTCTTCATGCCCCTCTTCCACAAGCATCCTGCAGCACATTGTCCTGCAGTGCCCTGATATAATCCTGTCTTTGCCATTCACGTCCTCAATCAGAACGTCCTGCATAACCCCGAATAAAAGAATTGAGTTCTTCAATCCCTGCAGTTTCTCCGGATCTGTGGAATAGAAATTATCTTTCGATGGCTCCAGTTCAAACGCATCCCGATACACTGTATCACTGATATTCTCAGTCTCCGTGGGCTTTTTACGATTATTTACCATGTCGGCCAGATTGAATGCCATCAGGCTTCCCTCCCTTCCGTCCATTTATCCATCATAACTCCTGCTGCCACCAGATACTCTTTCACCAGGCATTCATAATCTTTTGCGGCTAAAGAACGCGCGGAATACAAAGGGATAGGTTTTCTTGCATAAGTACTCTCTGATACTTTTCTGGAATATCTTATCTTCGTCTTAAGCATTGGATACCCTGCTGCCTCTATCATTTCTGTTCCCTGTGCCTGTGCAAGGTTGTTTTTGTCATATTTTGTGATAAATACCCAGTAATTTTTCAATTCTGGGTTCAGTTCCTCTTTTGTATAACCAATCTGATTCACCAGTTCTGGAAGTCCTTCCGTTGTGTTATCATCAATTTCTACCGGAATCAAAACATCATCACAGGCTGTCAGAGCATTGATCGTTGATACGTTGATATCCGGTGCATTGTCAATTATGCAGAAATCATACTGATCAGCCACACATGCCAGTGCATTTTTTATCCTATACTGCTGCGGTCGTGTCTGATCGAACATTACTTCCTGGTTAGCCATCAAAAGACGCATATTTGCCGGCAATACATCCATGTTATGGAATTCCGTATGTTTGATCAGTTTTTTCATCCAGTCTTCCGGGTGTCTTGCAGTCATGATCCGGTCTATTCCTTCTCCATCCTGTGTTCTGCAGTTCAATCCTCTTGATGCATCTCCCTGCTTATCGTTATCTACGATAAGCACTTTATTCCCCTGGCTTGCCAGAATATAGGCAACACTATTGGTAGTAACGGTCTTGGCCACGCCACCCTTTAAATTAATCACTGCAATTGTTCTCATACTCTTCCTCTTTTCTTTTTATTTTTTCTTATGTACTCTATTTCTCAGTTTTCTGTCTGCTCTTTCCATCCAATCAGGCTTCCCACCTTCCGGTTCATTATCAAAATAGATTTCTCCATCATCATCTCTGTAATAGTGAAAATGCATACCTGCTTTTGTTATTGTTCCAAGATATGTCATTGCCCTTGGATCCTGTTCTGTGCGCAGACTCCATCCTTTTCCCCACAATTCTTTAGTTTCCACGTTTTATCATCTCCTCCTGGAGCCATTGCGAATATGAATGTACTCCGGCCAACGAAGAAACTTTCAGTTTCAACCGGTTAATTACTTCATACACCTTTTTCCATTCATCTGCATTTTTGATATCTTTTCCCTTTGTATCTTTAAAGGCATCTGCTGCCAGATCTGAGATTCTCAATACTCTGGAGGTCACGAAGGTATCTCTGGTATATATGCAAATATCACAGGTAGAACGAAATCTCGAAAGGGCTTCTATAAGTGCCTGTAAGTTACACTGATGATATGTACTACTACTATTTCCGAAACCTTCTCTGGTCTCAGTCCTGCCAGCGTACACGGCTTCTATTACATATCCGTATCTGCGCTGAACTCTCGCCTGGCACTGTTTATCTGTTTCCAGATAAATATTGACTTTCACAGCTTGATTCCCCCTTTCTTTAAATTCGTCTGTTCAATCTGATCAATGTGTAATGGCGGTAATTGTGCCCAGTTACCGGATTTTTTCCCTCAAAGAGCTCTGCTATGTAGTAGCCTTTCTTAGGCTTCACTTTCTTAGGCCAACGTTTCAGCTCCTCTGGCTTTGGCTCTGGAAGCGGCATATTCCTGGAATGGCTGTAGTTTGCTTCACTAAGTCTGGGCTTTGCCAGGGTTCCGTCTTTTTTCTTTTCCCTGGTTTTCTCATCCTTGGTGATGTAATCAGCCAGCTTCTGGAAATCCTCTTCCGGGCACTTACTCTTCCTGATCTGAGTTACATATACTCCACCATAGGGCCAAGCCCTTTCAACAAGACTTGCCGTATTTCCAATATCGTTGATAATACAATGTATATGCCAGGCTCCCTTCGTCCCCCGCTCAATGTTCCGGATCCAGAAGAGCACCCTGCCTTTTTTCCTGTAAATCTTTCTTAGCTTGTCCATCATTTTCAAAAACTGCTTCTTGGCAGTGTCCATATCTGGAGGTCTGTTCTCTGGCTTGTATGTAAATGTCACCCACAGATCACCTGGTGAAAAATATTCCATCAGTCTGAGTCTTGCCCTCTTGGATTTATTCCAGGCGTTTACTCTCTGAACATCTTCAGGAGTGAGCTTTCTCTTAGGCAGTCTCTTCTTCCCCTTAGCTCCATACTTGCCATCATAATTCTCTTCCACATACAGGATATCCTTCTTCTGCAGATACCAGGTTTTACGCTTTGTTTTCATACCAAAAGGCTCCTAAGTTTAATATCTTAATCGAGTACTAAACAGGGGAATTTCACCCCTGATTTTTCATGTATTCTTGACTTTTTAGTGGCCCAATGATATTATGTAATTGGTTGATTACATATGGACCTGAGTCGATGCACCCCTTGCATCGGCTCTTTTCTTTAGTTTACATAACTTTCTTTTTTCTGATCTGTTCCAGCTCTTTTTCAACATCTTTTCCGCTGTATTCTGCCAGAAGCTTTCCAGAGATGTTATAAGTCCACTTGGTGGACTTGGTGGACATCTTAATTGCTATTCCAATCGGCAGTTTTCCCTGCTGCATCGCAACACGTACAAACTGAGGGGACGTATTGAGAATTTCAGCAGCTTCAACTGGTAATATTTTCCCTGTGTTCATTTTTCGCATCCTGCTTTCTTATTATTCCATTGATAAATCCGTAATCGGTACATTTGAAATAACCTCTGATTGATCCTGCTGCCCCCATGTGATTTCGATTGTCATATGAGGGCTCTTTCTGGTGTTTTTCACCTGTCTCTCCATTTTTCTAATGAGTTTGCTCAAGAAGCCATCCTGCAGTGCTATCTCATGAGGTATTTTGCATACGATTTTTATATGTTCCATCTTTACACCATCCTTTTCTTCCCATCACTTTTAACCAGCAGCTTTCGCTATAGCCAAAACTAATGCGATTATTGAAATTACTAATGAAATTGTTTGTAGCTTCATTCTCTCACCTCGTTTTCTGTCGATATATCTCTACTTTTTTCCTTTCTATGGTAATTTATTTCATACTGTGTTAAGATTTCCCTACCCTAAATAGAAAGGAGGAATCACTATGGATGATTTAACCAGAGAACAGCAGAAACTTCTTACCTCTATGTACAAAGAAGTTTTAAGCCGCCAGCCCGCTGTATCCTTTGACGAAGCAAATTACTTTGCTAATTCAGATGTAGTTATGGAACATTTCTATCCCGACTCTGATTCTGATCATGTATCTTCTCTTTGCTGGTCACTTGCTTCTGCCGGATACATCACTTGCGAACCTGGCGAAGATCTTGCCAATGAGATCAAGCTCACCGATAAGACAATCATTTACATGGAAAACAAATTTAAAAATGGTCTTAAGAGTGTCCTTGAGTTCCTGGCACAATTCAAATGAGTTTTTGGCCAGCCGCCTTATTCCGGCTGGCCATTCTCATAATATGCTGCATGTACATGCTCCGATGTTTTGTGAAAATTTAAAGCATATGCCACATCTTTTGTATAAGTACATGGTGGACAATCACCCTTTCTCTTTGGATTTTTGTAACATGTATTTTTCTTGCAGGTTGGAACATTTCCATCACAAAGATATAAAACCCTTTTCTGCTCTTCTCCCAACAAGTACTCCATGTTCGTTTTGAACATTCGAGATATCTTTTTCAACTTTTGGCTTGGAATATCTTTCTTTTCATTAATCCAGTTGTAATATGTTTTGTGAGATACTCCTAATTGCGAAGCAAGCTGCTCCTGCGTCAGCCCTTTTCGAACTCTTTCTGTTTCAATATTAGTTAACATTTTATTTTTCCTCGCTTTCTTTTATTGACTTTTCTTATCCGCTCTCCTATTCTTGAGTTACAGGACACTGCCATGTCTGATGGGTAATTTCTATCATGCCAAGTGCTTCCAGACTTTTATAGCTGGCTACAATTTGCATCTGAGCTATTCGCATATTTCCCAAGATCTTATCCATTTCAAATCCATCTACCTCAAATTTCTTTTCAATACTTCCATCTGCTGAATATTTGAATTTAATTTCTGTCAGAGTACTAAGCTGTCCTGCAAGATCTATTATTTTATTTTTCTTTTCTTCAATGTTCTCTAATGTTTTCTCTATTTCTCTGACATCTTTGATTTCTCTTGCATTGATTCTAAATCCAAATAATTTCATTTCTTTCTCACCTTACTTTCTTGTCTTGTTTCTACTGTCCTGAATACTTATGAAGCGCAAACCAAGAGATAAACAGCATGGCAGTTATTCTTATTGCAGTAAGGGTAACTGCCATTTTGGTTATTGCTTCTTTTTCTTCTCTGACAAGCTTTTGCGTCTGCTTCCAGATTCTGTCATCGTGATATCTTACAAATCCTTCAAGTGCAAATCTCCTGTCTCGTTCACTTTCCATCTTTTCACCTCGCTTCTGTTATCCTGCTTTCTGGGTTTCTACTTCCATTGCATCTCTGGCTCTCAGGAGTTCTGAGTTATTCTCCATCAACTTAAGGCTTACAATATCCATCTGTTTCAGATTCTGTACGATTACTGTGATACGTTCTTTCTTTTCTTTGGTCATATTTTTCGCCTACCTTTCTGTCAAACTTGACTTTCTTTTTATTCTCTCCTATCCTTTAGGTACAGGGCACTGGCATGCCCGAGTATATAGAAAGGAGTATAGCTATGTCGCATCATTTTTTATTTGACTCTGAACAAGAACAACAAGAATTTAATGATCTAGTTAAAAAAGAAGCTCATCGTCAATATTTTTATCAAAATCATCTGTCTATTATTTCAATAATCATCAGTATAATTGCCTTGATTGTCGCAATTTTTAAATAGCAGCTTTTGCTATAGCTATTGCAAGCGCGATTATTGAAATTACTAATGAAATTATTTGTAGCTTCATCTTCTCACCTCACTTTATGTTATCTATGTGACTATTATACGTCACGTTGTTTCTGTTGTCAACTTTATTTTGTTATCTTTGTGACGTTTTTTGTATTGACTTTCATTTGATGTGGTGCTATTCTGGTCTTATCAAATTAAAGAGGAGGTGTGAAAATGACGCAGGGCGAAAGAGTCAAGACTGTTCGCAAATCCAAAGAAATGACAATGGAAGAATTTGGTAAAAGATTAGGCGTGACTAGAACTGCTATTTCTAATATTGAAAAAGGTTACCGTGGACTTACTGAGCAAATGCTGAAATCTATTTGCCGTGAATTTAGTGTAGATGAGGAATGGCTGCGAACTGGAGACGGTGATATGCCCCAGAAGCTTTCTGAAGAAGAAGAGGTTGCTGCTCTGGTCAGCGATCTGCTGGAAGACGGGCGAGAAAATCCATTTTTCGGAATTATCCTTGAGATTGTACAGACGTATAATGAACTTTCTCCGGCCAGCCAGAAGGTGCTCCAGGAAGCCAGTAAGAAGTTAGTGGAAAATTTAAGCAAAAAGAAAGAGGGCTAACGCCCCCTCTTCTCTCCGAGATGTTTACGGTCTAAGTGTTTTCGGATAATCACGCTCAATTGTTTTAAAAATATTTCATCTGATTCATCCAGCTTGGCCAGCATTTCATTGATATACTGCTTTGTTTCTTCCACTTTCCTCATATGTATAGCCCCTCCGTTCTCGTTTGTTCGAACGTTTGTTTGTTTTTAATATACACCATTTATATTTGGAGTGCAATATATTTCACAAACATTTGTTCGTTCAACATTATCTTTTATACTTATTATACGATAAACAGAGGGATTAATTTTGCTTGAAAACACAATCGTCCAGTGTACTGGACACTTATTTGTACGGTGAATCAAACAGATCTACCATCCCGACTTTCAGAGCCTTGGCAATCCTTTCTAAGTTGTCCAGAGTCGGCGAATACTTCTCGATCATAATATTGTTGATCGTGGATTTCGGGATCCCGGTCATGTTCGACAGCTGCCGTACAGATACATTTTTCTCATACATGACTTGTGTAAGTAGTATTTTCATAAAACTATTATTTGCAAAAATTCTTTATATATACTCTGCTGATTGCCTTTTTGCAACCCACAGCTGCTAACGGAGGAACATATGCCTATTAATACTACTCTTTCAACTAATCCTTTAAAAAGGACTCGTGAAGAAAAGGGAAAAAGTCTTATAGAGTTTCCAGAAGATTACTGTGTTGTAGACATTGAGACGACTGGTTTTTCCCCTGAATGGGATACAATTATTGAAATCGGAGCATTAAAATTTAGAAACGGGATTCAGGTTGATTCTTTTTCTTCTCTCCTTAAACCTAATGGTTTTCGTGAGAATGTGCCTTATTTAAACGACTACATTGTTAGTCTCACCGGTATTACAGATGATATGTTGGCAATTGCTCCATCTACCTCATCTGTAATATCTGAATTTCGTAACTTTTTAGGCACTGATATAATCATTGGCCATAATGTAAATTTTGATGTCAACTTTTTATATGATAATTCCATTGATTGTGGTCTTCCAACCTTATCTAATGATTTTGTTGATACAATGCGAATTTCCAAAAAGCTTCATCCAGAATTTCCACACCATAGATTAGCCGATCTCGCAAACTATTACTGTATTGATACTTCAGGAGCTCATCGATCATTGGTGGACGTAACCATTACTGCAAAATGTTATTCATGCATTCAGCAGGAAATAAGCACACGTTATCAATCTCTTGATGAATTTAATCGTTCAAGGAAAAGAAATCATTTCAATGTATATGCGCGTGATATATCAGCCAAAGTGGAAGTGTTTGATACCGACAATCCATTTTATAATAAAACCTGTGTTTTCACTGGTGTTCTTGAAAAAATGGTTCGTAAAGATGCGATGCAGATAGTTGCTGATCTTGGTGGAATAAATGCCGATACTGTAACCAAGAAGACAAATTTTTTAATTCTTGGAAATAACGACTATTGTAAATCTATTAAAGGCGGAAAAAGTTCTAAACATAAAAAAGCTGAAAAATATAAAGCTGATGGTTTAGATATCGAAATCATTCCTGAAAATGTATTTTACGATATGATTTCTGATTTCTTAAACAATACATAATTGTTGTCGGAGGTGCAAAATGGACAACGAATACACTTCTTTTAAAAATTCAACTGAAAGAGATGAGTTTTTAAAAAAGTATAAATTATTATCTCAAAACCCACGCAAAGAAAAAATTTTTTATTATAAAGGTAGATACGTATCAGAGCCAACCATGTGCTCAATTTTAGGATACTATCGTGAATATAGTGGTTCAGCTACTCTGGTTATTGATTATGGACAAGGTCCACATTTTATCCTAAGTGATTACTTAAAACAAATGCAATCATCAACCTTTGATGTTAATAGCATTGAGGAGGTATAATGCAACAGTTAAGCCTGTTTGATACTGTTTTTAAATCTTTTTACGAACAATTGCAAGTCGTAATTGACAATATTATAGCAACTCACGACTTGCCTAATAATTCAATTCATCTATACTCTAACATTTCCTCAAAGGGAGTAAATGCTGGAAAAGAAACGTCAAAATCAATATGTATCTTCGAACCGGAATATCCGCCAAAAGCTTCTACTTCAAAAGCTCCTGGCAAAAACTTTATTATTCTAAAGGTTCAAGAAAACAAAGATTCATCTGTCACTTTGTTTATAAGAAATGAGCAAATGGCTCAAATTACAGTTCCTACTACAGCGACTATAAAAATAGTAAAATCCGATAAAGTGTTTCAGCATGTAATATTTAAAAATAATGATAGCTCTATTTACAGCTTTATACGCGAAAATATTCTATATTGTCTTGCCAATTACAAAGCCACAAGCAGTTTTGGCTGTTGTAGTCGCTTTATAGAATGTTCAAATGCAAAAAGATGTGTTCATGAAAATAAAATTTATTCAATGGGCTGTAAGTATAGAATGAATCTCGATTCAGGAAAGATTTTTTACGGTGAAAATAAAAATATATAATAAAAATCGCCCCGGTGTTACCAGCACCAGAGCGATCTGTTGAATAATTTGCAGTATAAAGAAAACTGCTATAATCATTCCATAGCAAGATTATTATAGCACTTTTCTTTACACCTGCAAAGGTGTATTTTTTATACTCTTTTTTTAGAAGAAAGGTGATGTTATGAAACTTCCAAATGGATTCGGCTCTGTATATAAGCTATCTGGCAGACGCCGGCGGCCATGGGTGGCAGCCAAAACCTTCGGATGGGAATTTGATGAGAAAGGACAAAAGGTAAAGCAGAAGCAACAGGCAATCGGATATTATGCTACCAGACAGGAAGCAATGACTGCTCTTGTACAATACAATGAAAATCCTTATGATCTGAATTTTAATAAGACAACTTTTTCGGAAGTGTACGAAAAATGGTCTGAAGAATATTTCCCCACACTCAGCAATGCTTCCAGCATACGTACAATCACTGCTGCCTACAAGTACTGCACTCCTCTTTATGATATGCGAATAAAAGATGTCCGAGTCGAACATCTTGAAGGAACCATTCATAGTGCAAACGTAGGATCCAGCACTAAGGGACGAATGAAGAGTCTGTTTAACCTTATGTATAAATGGGCTATGAAACATGAACTTGTGGATAAAAATTATGCAGCCTTATGTGATGGTGTTAAAAGAGAACGTCCTACTATTGTCCGCATTCCTTTTTCTGAACAGGAAATTACAGCCCTTATGGAACATCCGGAAATACCATTCGCAGATATGGTCCTGATCGGAATTTATTCCGGATGGCGTCCCCAGGAACTGGCAGTTCTGAAAGTTGCAGATGTAGATCTGGATAATATGACATACACCGGTGGACTAAAAACAGATGCCGGCCGTAACCGCCTGGTTCCAATTCATCCACTGGTTGCTGATCTGGTGCGTAAGAATTATGAGCAAGCAGTCGGTATGGGAAGTAATTATCTTTTCAATGATCCGGACGGTCAGCAGGGCACTTACCTTACATATGACAAATACCGTGGACGTTTCAAGAAGGTTATGGCACGACTGGGAATGGATCACAAGCCCCACGACACCAGACACACTTTTATTACGAAAGCCAAAGAAGCAAATATGAATGAATATATTCTGAAAATGATCGTCGGACATGAAATTGCAGATATCACAGAAAAGATATATACTCACCGTACTGTGGAAGATCTGAAAAGAGAAATGGAAAAGATAACAAAATGATTGGCGGCAGGCATTGTCCTGCTGCTTTTTTCGTGGTAGGTTTGTTAATTACTTGTCAGTTACGCCTGTCAGTTACCTGTTAGTTATTTGTTAGTTACCGCCATTTTTTCATGTATTTTCATGCTGTTTTGCAAGAAATCCCGATAGTAACAAAAATGCCGTAAACCCTGGAGTTTACGGCATTTTCAACGCTTTTACAATTTATATAATCAGAACTTGCCAGCCTTAGCAGCTTCCTCTACAGAAACAGCTACAGCAACAGTAGCACCAACCATCGGGTTGTTACCCATTCCGATAAGACCCATCATCTCAACGTGAGCCGGTACGGAAGAGGATCCAGCGAACTGTGCATCAGAGTGCATACGTCCCATAGTATCTGTCATACCGTAGGAAGCAGGACCTGCTGCCATGTTGTCTGGGTGAAGAGTACGTCCTGTACCACCGCCGGAAGCAACGGAGAAATATTTTTTACCCTGCTCGATACATTCTTTCTTGTATGTACCTGCAACCGGATGCTGGAAACGAGTCGGGTTAGTGGAGTTACCAGTGATGGAAACACCAACGTTCTCGTGATGCATGATAGCAACACCTTCCTGAACATCATCTGCACCGTAGCATTTTACAGTAGCACGAAGTCCGTTTGAATATGGTTTCTCATAGATTACGTTTAATTTAGCTTCTTTGTAATCGTATTTTGTCTCAACAAATGTGAATCCGTTGATACGGGAAATGATCTGGGCAGCATCTTTTCCAAGTCCGTTCAGGATAACACGTAATGGTTTCTGACGTACTTTGTTTGCTTTCTCAGCGATACCGATAGCACCCTCAGCAGCTGCGAAAGACTCATGTCCTGCTAAGAAGCAGAAGCACTCTGTCTCTTCCTCAAGGAGCATTTTACCAAGATTTCCATGTCCAAGACCTACTTTTCTGTGGTCAGCAACAGATCCAGGAATACAGAAAGCCTGAAGTCCTTCTCCGATAGCTGCAGCAGCGTCAGCAGCTCTCTTGCAGCCTTTCTTGATCGCGATTGCAGCACCTACTGTGTAAGCCCATGCAGCATTCTCAAAGCAGATCGGCTGAATTTTCTTAACCTGGTCATATACATCAAGACCAGCGTCTTTTGTGATTTTCTCAGCTTCTTCGATAGAGCTGATTCCATAGCTATTTAATACAGAATTGATCTGAGCAATTCTTCTCTCATATCCTTCAAATAATGCCATTTCTGTTCGTCTCCTTTCGCTTGTGGCTTACTCTTTTCTTGGGTCAATAATCTTAACAGCATCAGCTACACGGCCATACTGACCTTTTGCCTTCTCCCATGCAGTGTTAGGATCATCACCTTTTTTGATAAAGTCAGTCATTTTTCCAAGAGAAACGAACTGATATCCGATTACTTCGTTGTCTTCGTCAAGAGCAATACCTGTTACATAGCCCTCTGCCATTTCCAGGTAACGAACTCCTTTTTCCTTGGTAGCGTACATTGTACCAACCTGGGAACGAAGGCCTTTACCAAGGTCCTCAAGACCTGCACCAACAGCAAGACCGTCATCAGAGAAAGCACTCTGAGTACGTCCGTAAACGATCTGAAGGAACAGTTCTCTCATTGCTGTATTGATTGCATCACAGACAAGGTCTGTATTTAATGCTTCAAGAATTGTCTTACCCTGAAGAACCTCTGCTGCCATAGCTGCAGAATGTGTCATACCGGAGCATCCGATTGTCTCAATAAGGGCTTCCTCGATTACACCATTCTTAACATTTAAGGACAGTTTACAGGCACCCTGCTGAGGAGCACACCAGCCTACACCATGTGTAAAACCAGAGATATCTTCAATTTTCTTTGCATGGACCCACTGGCCTTCTTCCGGGATCGGAGCTGGCTCATGTTTTGCACCCTTAGCTACTGGGCACATGTTTTCAACTTCAGTAGTGTAAATCATTTTAAGACTCCTTTCAGTGTTGATTACTTAATCGTTGTTAAAGACCTAACAACCTAGTGTTATTTTCTCACAAAATCCTTCATTCGTCTAGTCATATTTTGCAAAATTTACGAAAAAGTTGTCGGTACCATTTATTGAACTTGTCTTGTAGAAATTTCATTTTCATGATAAACTACATAAGAACATTCCGATCACAGCTGCCACCTGGAATTTTCATAGCAAAAAACATCCGGAAATACTTTATATTCAAAACAGGAGGACTTACATAGATATGTCATCGCAAACCTCAACTTCTTTTATGCCCGAAAAACTGAGAATCCTAAGCGGAAGTACCCTGAAGATGCTGGCTATGGCGATTATGCTGATCGACCATACCGCTTCTTTCCTTCTGCGTCACTACCCGCCAGCCATTGCACCCTGGTTTCAAATAGGCAGCACCACTTATTCCCTATACCGGGTAATGCGTGATGTGGGGCGTTCAGCTTTCCCTATTTTCTGTTTCCTGCTTGTGGAAGGGTTTCTTCACACCCATAACCGCTTTAAATACGGAAGAAATCTTCTGATTTTCGCCTGTATTTCCGAAATTCCATGGAATTTTGCACAAAATGGCACTCTGCTGTATCCAGATAAGCAGAACGTTTTTTTCACCTTATTTCTGGGATATCTTGCATTCTGCCTGGTCGAACGCTTTGAAAAAAATGCTTCCATGCAGCTTTTCTGCATGTTGTTGCTTCTTGCAGTCTCCTATTTTCTCAAAGCAGATTACGGATATAAAGGCTTTGTATTTCTCCTGATCATGTACTGGCTGCATCAGCACAAATCTGCACAGGCAGTTATTGGAAGCTGCTGGCTGATCTATGAATGGAAGGCTTGCTTTGCTTTTATTCCTTTGAATATGTACAATGAAAAACGGGGATTTATTCAGGGGAAATGGGTAAAATACCTCTTCTATGCTTTTTATCCGGTACATATTGCTATACTGACCGTAATCCGCAAGATGTGGTTTGGAATTTAGAACAGCTATGATATAAAAATCATTTATGGACATGTCCAGAAAAAACGGCTTGACAGAATTCATTTTCTGCCAAGCCATTTTATTATACTAGAGCCTGTTTGAAAAATCATTCCCGCAATCTGCACGCCCCACTTTGCGGGAGATTTCACCCGAATTCGGTTGCCGTAGCCCGCTACGGCGCCCTCATCCGGGCGAAATCTCCCACAAATTGTGACGCACATCTTGCAGAAAGCCTTTTTCAAACACGCTCTAGTTTAATTCTTTGTTACAATCTCGTCTTTATTCTTATAAATGCTGTTTGCCGGAATGCATCCACGTACTGGAGAAAGCGGATAAATGTTAGTGTTTCTTCCGATCACAGTTCCAGGATTCAGCACAGAGCCACAGCCAACTTCTACATGATCTGCCAGCATGGCACCAAACTTCTTAAGTCCTGTCTCAATCTTCTCCTCGCCGTCTTTTACAACAACCAGTTTCTTGTCTGACTTTACATTGGAGCAGATGGAACCTGCACCCATATGGGATTTGTAACCCAGTACAGCGTCTCCTACATAATTGTAATGGGGAACCTGCACATTGTTAAAAAGGACTACATTCTTAAGCTCTGTGGAGTTTCCCACTACACAGCCCTCTCCTACAAGAGCTTTGCCGCGGATAAATGCACAGTGGCGCACTTCTGTATTCTTGCCGATGATGGCTGGTCCGTTAATGCAGGCGGTAGGTGCAACCTTGGCAGATTTCGCAATCCAGATATCCCCCTCCAGATAGTCATATTCATCTGGATCCAATGTTTTTCCCAATTTCACAATGAAATCACCAATCTCCGGAAGAACTTCCCACGGATAGGTTTTCCCCTGGAAAAGCTCTCCTGCGATGGTCTGGGTCATATCCAGCATGTTTGCGATGGTAAAATCTTTTAACATAATACATCCTCCTCATATAAATCTAATTTAATGAATGATTTCCTTTATTCCCCAATCTGTATCAGAGCGTGTTCTGCCTTTTTTTCATAGCAGTTTCCCGCTCCGGCTTCTTATAAAACTGCGCAGCTGCATCAAAAAACTGCCTCAGCGCATACTGAAAATGACTGTCCTCCACCTGTTTGGTACGAATCCTTACAAAGTGCTCCAGCTTATCCATATATTCCTGCTCTGTAATAGATCCCTCTGCTACATAGGTAAGTCCCTTCTCCCAGCTGGCAGTCAGTTCCGGGTTCAGAAGCTGACGGATAGAACAGTTTACCACATCATAAATCATTTCCCCCTGAAGGGTAGGTGTGATCACCTGGGTTTTCTTATTCAGAGACAGATATCTGATATTAAACAGCTTCTTCAAAATCTCTGCTCTGGTGGCGCTGGTACCAATTCCGCTTCCCTTGATCTGTGAACGAAGATCCTCATCCTCGATCAGCTGGCCTGCATTCTCCATTGCCAGGATCATAGAACCGGAATTGTATCGTTTCGGTGGAGATGTCTCTCCTTCCTTGATACCAAGACCATTTATGTTTAGTATATCACCCTTTTTCAGTTTCTGCAATGCAGCTAACAAAGCTTCGTCGCAGGAAACCTCACCTTCTCCTTCACTTTCGGGAGTTTTTCCGGAAGCTTCTGCCATACTCTTTTTTGCAAAAGAATTTGCAGCAATCTTCAGATACCCTTCACTAAGCAAAACTTTAAAAGAAGAAAAGAAAGATTCATTCTCCATTTTCGTCACAAGGCTTACCTTCTGATAAACAGCCGGTGGATAAAAAATGCTTAAAAATCGTCTCACAATCGTCTCATACACCCGCTGTGCTGTCAGAGAAAGTCCCTTTAGTGCGCCAAGTCCCTGGCCAGTAGGAATAATAGCATAATGGTCTGTAATCTGTTTGTCATTGGTGTAACGTGTCTTCGCGATATTTTTGTATGCGCCAAGCTCTAACGCACCTTGCGCAGCTTCCCCGGCCTGAGGATAATTCCGAAGCCCGGAAATATTCTTATAAATCTCCTTTGCCACAGCTGTCGATAAAACTCTGGCATCTGTTCTGGGATATGTGACCAGTTTCTTTTCATAAAGATCCTGCACAATGGAAAGAGTCTCATCCGGACTGATCTTGAACAGTTTGGAACAGACATTCTGAAGCTCTGCCAGATTAAACAGAAGAGGCGGATTCTTATTTTCCTTCTTTCGCTCAATCTTCTCCACCGTACATATAAGAGGCTGCTGTGTACTTAATTCACAGATCAGCTTCTGGGCATTTTCTTTTTTCTTAAAACCATTTTCTTTATATAAAACAGGGGACTGGAAATAGCGGCTGCCTTCTACAGCTCTCCACTCTCCTTCAAAGCTTTCTCCTTCAAGAGCAATGCTGCTCACAACTCTGTAAAAAGGTGTTTTCACAAATGCGCGGATTTCCCGCTCGCGGCGAACTACCATCCCAAGGACACAGGTCATAACCCGTCCAACGGAAATTGCCTGGTATTTGCCTCCAAGATAATTGGTTACGCTGTTTCCATAACGCAAAGTCAGTACACGTGAGAAATTAATTCCCATCAGATAATCTTCTTTTGCCCGAAGATAGGCGGCTGCGGCAAGGTTATCATATTCTGAGATATCCTTTGCCTCACGGATTCCCCGAAGAATCTCTTCTTCAGTCTGGGAGTCGATCCACACACGCTTCTGCGTCTTGTCTTTCACTCCCGCCATCTGTGCTACCAGGCGGTAAATATATTCACCTTCACGCCCGGAGTCGGTACACACATAAATGGTATCAATATCAGGTCTGTTTAAAAGCCCTTTCACGATCTGGAACTGTTTTTCCACGCCAGGTATCACTTCGTATTTAAAATCATGCGGCAAAAAAGGCAGGGTATCTAAACTCCACCTTTTGTATTTCATATCATATTTCTCAGGATAGCTCATGGTGACCAGATGTCCCACACACCAGGTCACCACGCAGGTATCAGACTCGATATAGCCATCCCGTCTTTGTCCGCCAGATTTTAAAGCTTTCGCAAATTCCTGAGCCACGCTGGGCTTCTCTGCTATGTATAAAGCTTTTGACATATTATTTATCTGCGCTCATCTTTCTTAATGGCCATGCCAGTAAAAGAGCACCTCCCACCATATTTCCAATGGTTACGATCAGCATACTCTTCAGCATGAGACCAACGGAAAGGCCATCTACCAGACCAAGGCTTACTACAAAAATTCCCATGTTTGCAATGCAGTGCTCAAATCCGCTGAAAACGAATGCAGAGATACACATTACGATCATAAGGAATTTACCGGTTTCACTTTTCAGCTTAATTCCGCAGAGTACACCAAGACATACGAAGAAGTTACACAAAATTGCACGCATGAACATCTGTCCCATAGGGATCGTCAGCTTGTTGTTAATAAAGCCTGCGAAATAATCTGCTGAGCCGGATGCACCTGCTCCTACAAAAAGAAGCGCCATAATTGCACATCCAACGAAATTGCCAAGGTAGCTTACCAGCCATACCTTGCCTGCATCCCCCCAGGATACACTCTTGTCGAAGGCGCCGAATGCCATTACCATGTTATTACCGGTAAACAGCTCGCCGCCAACCAGGCTGATCAGAAGAACAGCAATGGAGAACACTACAGCTCCAAGAAACTTGCCCCAGGCAGGATCTGATCCTGAAAATACACTTCCTATAACATTGCTGTAAATAACTGCCACATCAATAAAGAAACCAGCCATTACAGCCCGAAGAAAGTACTTCAGGAAATTGCCGTTCAGCAGCCCGATTTTGTTTTTGGCTGCGTTTGAAAGTTTTTGCACATCTTCATAGTTCATAAAAAACACCTCCGTATTGTTTTTTACAATTATAACACTTTGATGTATTTTTCACAATAGAAGTTGATAATTTTTTATCAATTAGGAACTATTTCACAAAAACAAGATGTTTCTTTTGTAAATTAATTACCCGTCCAATCACAGCACAGGGAAGCGACAGAGAAGACAGTCGACTAATTGCCCTGTCCGCATCCTGAGAATCTATACTCAGGAGAAGCCCTCCGGAAGTCTGCGGGTCAAATACTATATCCTCACGGGCAGCAAGCTCTGCTTCATTTATGATGGTTTCACTTCTGCCTGTTTCATTTTCCACAGCTTCACACCTGGTCTTTTCCAGCCAGAAATTCTCACTGCTTTCCCCACTGTGATTCTTCCATGAAAACTCGCACTCTCCCCCTGCAAATTCCCGATTGCGGTATGCACCTGCAGGAATAAATCCCATAGAAGCATAGTCAAGTGCTCCTTTCATAATCGGCAGGGAACCAAGAGAAATACAAAGGGTCTTCCCACTTCCCTTCGCCATTTCCAGGGCATGTCCGGCAAGACCAAAACCTGTTACATCCGTGCAGGCATGAATCTGCAGATCTGCCACTTTATCTCTGGCATACCTGTTCAAAGTCGCCATCACAGAAGCTGCATAGGCAGTCTCTTCCTCAGATGCCATCTCTCCTTTCACTGCAGTAGAAAGAATTCCGGTTCCAAGAGGCTTGGTAAGGATCAGAACATCTCCGGTCTCTGCTCCAATATTTTTCCACATTGAGGCAGGATTTACAAATCCGGTAACGCACAAGCCATATTTCGGCTCATCGTCCTGAATCGTGTGTCCTCCCGCAAGAGAAGCACCAGCCTCCATTACCTTGTCTGCACCTCCCCGCAGAATCTCGCCCAGAATCTCCGGATCAAGACAATTAGGAAAGGCTGCAATATTCAATGCCAGCTTAGGCTCTCCACCCATAGCATACACATCACTTAACGCATTTGCCGCTGCGATCTGTCCGAAAGTATAAGGATCGTCCACGATCGGTGTAAAAAAATCCACGGTCTGGATCATGGCCAGATCATCAGATATACGATATACAGCAGCATCGTCGGAAGATTCCGTTCCGACCAGTAAATTCGAATCATAAAACTTCGGCAGCTTACCCAGAACCTGGGCAAGGGTCCCCGGACCTACTTTCGCCGCTCAGCCAGATGTATGAGAATACTGGGTAAGGCGGATTCGCTCTCTGTCGCTCATGGACTCACCTCCTGTCAGTTCTAGAGCGTGTTTGAAAAAGGCTTTCTGCAAGATGTGCGTCACAATTTGTGGGAAATTTTGCCCGGATGAGGGCGCCGTAGCGGGCTACGGCAATCGAATTCGGGTGAAATCTCCCGCAAAGTGGGGCGTGCATATTGCGGGAATGATTTTTCAAACAGGCTCTAACGTGCTATCTATTTTAACATGAATCTCCCCTATCGTAAACGGTCAGTTTTTTATTTTAGTTGTTTATCTGTTACTATTCTTGAAAAAGGTACAAGATGTACGTCACAATTTGCGGGAGATTTCGCCTGGATGAATGCGCCGTAACGGGCTACGGCAGACGAATTCGAGTGAAATCTACCACAAAGTGGGGCGTGCTGATTGCCGACTATCCCCAAAAAGGGAGAATGCCGCCACATCCGGCAGCATTCTCCCTGCATTTATTCACTCTTCAATTTATTTCGCCTGGATATATCCCTGCGCCTTCAATGTCTCTGCGCAAAGAACAGCACCACCTGCAGCACCTCTTACAGTGTTGTGGGAAAGTCCAATGAACTTCCAATCGTAAACAGTATCCTCGCGAAGTCTTCCGATTGATACGCCCATTCCGTTCTCGAAGTTCACATCCTCTGTAACCTGTGGACGATTATCCTCCTCAAGATACTGAATGAACTGCTTCGGTGCGCTTGGAAGATTCAGTTCCTGAGGAACTCCCTTGAACTCTACAAGTGCTTTTACAAGCTGCTCTTTCGTAGGTTTCTTTCTGAATTTTACAAATGCAGCTGCAGTGTGGCCATTCAGGATCGGCACACGAACGCACTGACATGTGATAACAGGCTCTTTCGCCGGAACAATCACGCCGTCCTCAACTTTACCCCAGATACGAAGTGGCTCTTTCTCGCTCTTTTCTTCCTCGCCACCAATATATGGAATGATGTTATGCTCCATTTCCGGCCAGTCCTTAAATGTTTTTCCAGCTCCGGAAATTGCCTGATATGTAGTAGCAACTACTTCATATGGCTCAAATTCTTTCCATGCAGTAAGTGCAGGTGCATAGCTCTGAATAGAACAGTTTGGCTTAACAGCGATGAAACCTCTCTTTGTTCCCAGACGCTCTTTCTGATGTTTGATAACTTCGAAATGCTCTGGATTGATTTCCGGAATTACCATCGGCACATCAGGTGTCCATCTGTGAGCGCTGTTGTTGGAAACAACTGGTGTCTCAGTCTTGGCATATGCTTCCTCGATGGCTTTAATCTCGTCCTTGGACATATCTACAGCAGAGAATACAAAGTCAACAGTTGACGCAACCTTCTCTACCTCATTTACATTCATAACAACAAGCTTTTTCACTGCTTCCGGCATTGGAGTATCCATTTTCCATCTGCCTCCTACAGCGTCCTCGTAAGTCTTTCCAGCACTTCTCGGGCTTGCTGCAACAGTTACAACTTCAAACCATGGATGATTCTCTAACAGGGAAATAAATCTCTGACCCACCATTCCGGTAGCACCTAAAATACCAACTCTAAGCTTTTCACTCATAATATTCTCTCCTCATTCTTTCCTCTGCGTACATGTGTATTTCTATGACATACTATACCATGTTCTGAGAAAATGCAAGTACTTTCTTAAATTTTATCATATTAAAGCAATAAATTTATCTGATTTACCAAAAAAATCCTGTAAAACAAGATTCTTTCGTTACTTTCCACCGAACTGCCCAGAGCATGTTTGAAAAAGGCTTTCTGCAGGATGTGTCCTCTTTTCAGTTCGCTTCCAGATACTTTTTATTTCCTGCAATTACCTGCTCCATCACATCCGGACCGGGAGCTCCAAGAGTCATACGTTTCTCCACACAGGTCTTCATGCTGATAGCCTCATAAATATCCTGTTCAAACACAGGACTGATTTCTTTATACTCTTCAAGGGACAGTTCATCCAGGGAAATTCCCTTTTCAATACATTTTAAAACCAACTGCCCAACGATTCCATGCGCATCACGGAAAGGCACGCCATGATTTACCAGGTAATCTGCCGCATCAGTAGCATTGGTAAAGCCATTCTTTGCGCTTGCTTCCATGTTCGCCTTGTTAAACTGCATGGTGGATATCATGCCGGTAAAAAGAGCCAGACAACCTTTCACAGTATCAATAGCATCAAATGTAAGTTCCTTATCCTCCTGCATATCCTTATTGTATGCCAGCGGAATTCCCTTCATGGTAGTAAGAATTGATGTCAGTGCTCCATAAACACGTCCTGTTTTTCCTCTTACCAGCTCAGCAATATCCGGGTTCTTCTTCTGAGGCATAATACTGCTTCCGGTACTGTATGCATCATCGATTTCCACAAAACGGTACTCATTGGAATTCCAGAGAATAATCTCCTCGGAAAAACGGCTGAGATGCATCATAACCGTAGAAAGTGCGGACAACAGTTCAATCACATAATCTCTGTCAGATACAGAGTCCATGCTGTTTCTGGTTGGCTCATCAAAGTCCAGAAGCTGTGCGGTGTATTCTCTGTCCAGCGGATAGGTAGTTCCTGCAAGAGCTCCCGCGCCAAGAGGACAGGTGTTCATTCTCTTGCGGATATCAAACAGACGTCCTCTGTCACGGCGGAACATTTCAAAATATGCTCCCACATGATGCGCCAGCGTAACTGGCTGGGCTTTCTGGAGATGGGTAAAGCCGGGCATATACGTATGCACATTCTCTTCCATGATCTTCTGAAGAGCCTCAAGCAGTGATTTTACTTCCTGGTCAATCTCATCGATCTCATCACGCACATAAAGCTTCATGTCCAGTGCAACCTGGTCATTACGGCTTCTTCCCGTGTGAAGCTTCTTACCCGGATCACCAATACGGTCGATCAGGTTTGCCTCTACAAAACTGTGGATATCCTCATATTCTGATGTGATTGCAAGTCTGCCTGCTTTCACATCTGCCAGGATTCCCTCCAGTCCTTCTAATATCTGATCTCTCTCTTTCTCTGTCAGAATCCCCTGTTTTGCAAGCATCTTTACATGTGCCTTGCTGCCACGGATGTCCTGTTCATAAAATTTCTGGTCAAATGAAATGGATGCATTAAAATTATAAACCAGTTTATCGGTTTCCTTAGTGAAGCGTCCGCCCCAAAGCTGTGCCATAATATTTTCCCTCATTTCCTGCAAAGTTCCACGAATTTTTCAATATTTTTATTCCAAAAGCAAGATGCTTAAGAATTTTACAGAAATACACTTTGAAGTATTATAGGAACCTTACAAATTCTTTCTAACTTTACTACAATCAAGTGCTAGTTTATCACACTTTCTGCTAATTGCAAAGAGTCTTTCATTATGATTTTCGCTATACATTACTGCATCAAACCGTTTTGCAATGCACAAAATTCATGCAAGTGCATGACTCTGCACTATTGTTTGCAAAATATCAGATGGTTTCACTGACAGTCCATGCAGCTCTGTTGTTTCTGCTTTTCCCGCTCCATGCTCTCCCGCTTAGAAAACACACACCCGCAATAATTCTGCCGATACAGCCCATATTCATGGGAAAGTTCTATAGACCGCTTATATCCGTTCTTTTTCTTGAAATCAGACGGAAGATGCTCCACTTTATAGATTTGTGCAAGTTCCTGGCCTATCTCATTGATCTTTCCTGCATTTTTTAAAGGACTGATGGAAAGTGTGGTGGTAAAATAATCATATCCGCCCTCCTGAGCCAGCTTTGCTGCTGCCTCCATTCGAAGCCGATAACATTTGAAACACCGTTCTCCTCCCTCCGGTACATCCTCCAGCCCTTTTGCCATGGCATAAAAATCCTCTGGTCTATACGCGCCTTCCACCAGATCGACTGGATGAAGAAACTCCATCTCGCTGATCAGCCTGCGGATTTCTGCCACCCGCTTCTCATATTCCTCCTTGGGAGAAATATTGGGATTATAAAAAAATACTGTAACAGAAAAAAACCTGGAAAGATATTCCAGGACATAACTGCTGCAGGGCGCACAGCATGCATGAAGAAAAAGTCTGGGAACCTTTCCTTCTTTCTCATGCTGTTCGATTAATTTTTCAAGCTCTTTTTGGTAATTTACATTTGCCAATTCTCTCACCCATTCTTACAATCGTTTCATATCCATTTTCAGAATTCTCTATCAAATCAGAATCCAGCCTTACCTTTCCATGCTGAAGAAGCAGGACAATGGTAGAACCTCCGAATTCAAAATAACCTTTTTCTTCACCCTTTTTCACTTCACAGGCACCAGGTTTCAGATTGGTAATTTTCCCCACCATCATAGCTCCGACTTCCATCATAGCAATGGTTCCAAACTGCTCTGTTTTTAACAGGCAATACTCTCTGGTATTCTCATGATAAATCTGGCATACGTCATTAGCAGCAGGATTTACCGTATGAAAAACACCGGGGATCTTTACATCCGGAGTTTTCTCTCCATCTGCCACATAGCAGTAATGGTGATAATCATCGACTGTCAGCCTGAGGATCACTGCATAACCGCCAAGATACCGCTTTGCCAGCTTTTTATTCTTCAGCAGGCGTTCCAGAGTATACAGAGTATCTTTTATATAAAATCTGGAATCACTGCCAATACGGCTCACGGTAACCTTTCCGTCACAAGGACTGACCAGTACGCTGTCATCCGCTGCTACAGGCCGCTGCCCCTCTTTAAGCCTGCGGGTAAAAAAGTCGTTATAGGAAGCAAACACCTGTCTGGTGCAGCCGGAAAGATCAATGTGATTGCGCTCCACAAATCCAGAAATCATCCTCGCAGAAAGCCTGGTATTCAAAAACCAGCCGCCCAGTCTGGTAACAAAAGGCTGTATTATGATCTTCAGGCAAAGACGTCCGCCCCAGTCATTATACAGATGGCGCAAAAATTTGTCCTGTCCGTTCTCCTCTATTGTGATGTTGCCTTTTCTGTCTATATATTTCATAATACCTCCCCTGCATTTGCTATAAAAATTCCCGATGGCATCCACAAATGAGCCATGTCTGCATGAGCGAATTCATGGATATCGTCTGGCGACAGCCCGGATTACGAATGCAGCCGGCAGCTGCAGAAGCGCCACAGACGCCAGACAACTGACTTTCATATATGGTGAATGTCCGTTTTATAACAGATGAAACATCATGGAAAGTGCCAGTGCCACAAGGGCAACCAGAAGGATCACCATTGGATTCTGAGGTTTTTTTACCTTAAAATCACTGATAAACAGCACTCCGACTACTACCACTGCCACATGGATCATCAGAAGGAAATTTTTTCCGCATCCTCTTCTCAGCAGGTAAAGGAACGGAAGGATGATCGCCATCGAAGTGATTGGCAGACCCTGGTAATAGTGACGAAGCTCGGAGGTCTCGTTCTGTCTCTTCTCTTCCATTACGTTAAAGTAACCCAGACGGATTACAGAAGCTACACAATACAGGCAGAGAATGATCACTCCTGGGATATGGTTCATTCCCAGACAATAACAGATCATTGCCGGAAACACACCAAAACATACCACATCACACAGGGAATCGATCTGAATTCCAAATTTCTTCTCATCCTCTGTACGGTTCTTCTTTGTACGGGCAATTTTCCCGTCAAACATATCACAAAGTCCGGACAGTGCCAGACACAAAATTGCAACTTTAAAGTCTCCCTCCAGTGCTCTTGTCATTCCAAATACGGAAACAGCGAGACTGATGTATGTAAGCACCACCGTATAATCATAAAATCCAAGCATATCCTGTTTCTCCTTTTTCAAACGTTCTTCCTTCATTGCAGTTAATTACATCCTTTGTATCTCTTCGTTTTTCCTTCCAATGGTAAGATGTGCCACACAGGTCATAAGTGCACTGATCAGCATCTGTCCGTAATAGGAAATCCCACGGCTGAGCAGCATAGATGGCAGCAAAAGCGGTCCAAATACGGGTACAAACATCACCATATATAATGTCTCGCTGATTCCCATGCCTCCCGGAAGAGGAAGCATATCCACAGATACGGAAATCACCGCCTGTAAAATAGTAACGGTCAGGATTCCATACTCATGGAGTCCCAGGGCGCGGTACACCCAGTAAGTGACCGTGAAAAGAATACACCTCTGCACAAATGTAATGATAAATACATTCAGTATGATCCGCTTATGGCTGGCCCAGAAGGCTGCCGTTGCGTGATACTGGTCCATGGAAGCCTCCAGCTTCTCAAGCCTTGCCTTTTTAGGCTTCAGAATCCGGATATGCTCAATGATCTTCAGACCTTTTACCATGATCCATTTCGCAAGGCCGGGAGCAAATACCAGTATCATCATAAAGGTAACGCAGAACACATTCAGACCCACGCCAAGATAAAACACCCACATATAGTCCCCAAGATAGCCTCTCAGGAAATCACCGCCCAGAAAACAGATCAGAACACCGATCACTACCAGAACTGCCTTGTAGGTGATGGTAACGATCATCAGTATCAGAGTGGTTACCGGAATAGGCAGTTTATCTTTTTTCATGTAAAAGATCTGCATGGGCTGTCCGCCTGATGCAGACGGAGTAATACAGCTGAAAAAAAATCCTACAAAGGAGTACAGTGCACAATGAGTCATTTTCACACTGGCTCCAAGTGTTTTCATCATATAAAAAATGATAACCGATTCGCCGAGGATAAAAAGTACCACGCACACAAGGCTCAGAAGCAGATATCTCCCATCAGCTTCCCTGGCAGTACTGATAATATCCCCGATGTCCTTGCCGCGAAAAACCAGGTACATGGTAAGACCGAAAACGATCACCAGAAATAACAGGTTGAAAACCGTTTGCTTTTTACTCATAATATTATTTTCTTTCTAAAAAAAATTGTCGGTACAGGAACCGCGAACTCCTCTTCGCTACACTCTGCACATAGATAAATCACTTCATTATAACACACCCCACCCCAAAAGCATATCATAAATTATACGAAAATGGAGGTTTGATTATGAATCCGCTTCTGGAAGTAAAGGATGTGTGCCTTTCTTACCATAGCTTATCCGGGGAAACGGCTGCCCTTTCTCATATATCTTTTCATCTTATGCCAGAAGAGTTTCTGGCTGTCGTGGGGCCTTCCGGTTGTGGAAAGTCCACTTTGCTGAATCTGATCTGCGGGCTTTTACATGCGGAAAGCGGAACCATTCTTATGAATGGAAAGCCACTGAACAAGGACAGCGCCCGTATTGGCTATATGCTTCAAAAAGACCACCTTCTGGAATGGCGCAGCATCTACCGCAATGTTCTCCTTGGACTGGAAATACAAGGCGAACTCACAAAAGACAATCTTTCCTATGTAGATGAACTATTAAAGCTTTATGAGCTGGACAAATTCCGTGACAGTCGTCCAAGCCAGCTTTCCGGCGGCATGCGGCAGCGGGCGGCACTGATCCGCACCCTTACATTAAAACCGGATCTTCTGCTTCTCGACGAACCATTCTCCGCACTTGATTACCAGACACGGCTGAACGTAAGTGATGACATTGGAAAAATCCTGAAAAAACAACGAAAGCCGGCTATTCTTGTCACTCATGATATTTCCGAAGCCATCAGCATGGCAGACCGGGTACTGATTCTTTCAAAGCGTCCTGCCACTGTAATAAAGATTGTTCCCATTGATCTGGATATGAAAGACCGCACGCCCCTTTCTTCGAGAAATGCCCCGGCTTTCAAATCCTACTTTAATCTGATCTGGAAGGAGTTGAATCAGAATGCATGAACCTTCCCCCACTCAAAAAGCATATCTTGCCCGTCAGAAAAGGGACCGTCGCCTTGTTGTAAGCGCAAGGCTTCTGGTCTTTCTTATTTTTCTGGCACAATGGGAAATCCTGGCAAGGGCTGGCTGGATCGACTCTTTCATCTTCAGCAGCCCCTCCATGATCTTCAAAACCTTTGTGGAGATGGCCCAAAACCACTCGCTGTTCATCCACATTGGCGCCACCCTGAAAGAAACTCTTCTTAGTTTCCTCTTCGTAGTAGTCCTGGGTCTTGGCATTTCCATTCTGCTGTGGGGATGCCCCAGACTTGCAAAAGTACTGGAGCCTTATCTGGTAGTGCTGAACAGCCTTCCTAAGTCTGCCCTGGCCCCCCTTCTCATTGTATGGCTGGGTGCCCGTCAGCGGACCATCATTGTTGCAGGTATGTCTGTGGCAATTTTTGGATCGATTCTGAACCTGTATACAGGCTTCGGGGAGATCAGCCAGGAAAAGCTGAAGCTGATCCGCACACTTGGAGGCGGTAAAAAAGAAGAACTTTTAAAAATTGTTTTGCCCTCCTCCGTGCCCCTTATTCTTGCAAATATGAAAGTAAATATCGGTCTTTGCCTGGTAGGGGTGATCATAGGCGAATTCATCGGTGCAAGACAGGGGCTTGGCTACCTGATCATATATGGAAGTCAGACATTCCAGTGAGTACGCATTCTGACAGTTTCCCCAAAATGCTGTCCTCTTCTCTTTCCAATTTTCTATAACGAAGTGCAATTCCGTATTTCTTCAAAAAAGAAATTTAATTTTATTTTTCAGAGCCACTCTTTCCGACAGTCAAAGGCTATCCTCTCCGCTCCTCTTTCCAGATGGATCACACCGCATTCCCTGAAACCAAATTTCTTCAAAGCGCCCTGCATGGGCTTGTTGTCCTCATGGGTATCAATGCGCACATATCCGCTTCTCTCCAACCCATAAGAAAATGCAGCCCTGGTCACACCCTTTGTCACCCCATTGGAAGCAACTCTGTGAATCACGCCGTAGGGCTCCCTGTCACTGTGCCATTCACCATTTTCGATCACACGGTAAGTAGGATCTTCTCCTGTATAAAATACAAATGTTCCCACAATTTCCCCATTTTCCACGCATACATGGGAAATTCCTGTTTTTATATCATTTTCTACCGTGGAAGCTTCCGGGTAGCGGTCCTCCCACTGGTTTGGATTACCGTTGTTTTTCATAAATTCCCGGGCAATTTTATATAAGTTCAGTATCTGTGGCAGATCCTGAAGTGTAGATTTTCTGATGTTCATAATACTGTTCCTTTCTGCCTGTTCGAACAAAATATACCGCACAGCAAGGCGTGCAGATTGCGGGAATGATTTTCAAACAGGCTCTAAGTAATGTCTGTAACTGCAGACATGACGGGCAGTTACGATTTTTTCAGTATAGCATATCAAAGGTCTCTGCCGCAATAATGCATTTTCCCTGTTTCTTTACCACTTTCAGATGATCCGGATAAATCAGAATTTTATCCACCATTTTTAACTCACATAATACGCAGGCCTTTAGAACCACACGATGTTCTTTTAAAAACTGCTCTGTCTCCCGAAGCCTTTTTTCCACTTCTTCCTGTTCCTCTGCCAGAAAATCCCTGTTCTTCTGCCTGCACGTTCTGCTGCCGGTGTTGTTCTTTAATTTATTTTGCAGTTCCCTTTCCTTGATCTGGTAAAGAGATTCTTCCACCAGGCCTTCCAGATATTTGTCCAGCAAAAGCTGTTGCTGGTATTTAATCTTTTTTTTCAGCTGTTCGTACTTTTCCAAATCCTTCTTTTGGTTTTCTTCCAGACTTTCCTTCAAAAGCTGCATAAAAAAATCCGTAATCTCCCATTCCTGATCTGGCAGGATTTCTTTTCCTCCGGACCTTTCCAGAAGAAGAAACAACTTTTCCTCTTCCAGATGGATATTGGCACAGCCGCCTGGCTTTTCCTCCTTTTTTCTCCCCTGTTCCAGATAAGTTTTACATTTCCATTCATGGATTTTATAGTTTTTTCTCTTTCTTGTTGTCCGGTAAAAAGGGGCCCCGCACAAACCACAGACCAATTTTCCGCTAAACACATGCTTTCCCGGATTTACTCCAAAGCACCTGGCCGTTCTCTTCTGGTTTCCGACAGGTTTCTTTCTTTTGTCGATTTCTTCATTGGCAGCCTTCCACAGTTCTTCTGACACAATTGCCGGAATCCGGTTTTCATAAATATAAAACTGTTCCTGTGGATTTTTTACCACCTGCCTGGTATCAAAATCATAATGTTTCCGGTTCATGACCACAGTACCTTTATTGACAGGATTTCGGATCATGCGGCGGATATCAGAATCGGTAAAAAAGCTTCCATTTCGTTTCTGCACACCATCCTCCCGCAGGATCCGGGCGATACATCTGCTGCCAAGACCTCCTGCACAAAGCTCATACATTTTTCTTTTCACCTGTGCCTCTTCCTCTATGATCGCCAGGCTTTTATCTGGCAGCTTCCGGTAGCCATAAGTATTGGAAGTAAGCATCAGGGCACTTCCAGTCTTTTGCCGGTTCCGGTGGGCGTTATTGATCTTACGGCTTAATTCCCGGCTGTATTCCTCTGCCAGAATTGCCTTGATTCCAGTGATCAGACTGTCATCTGCACTGTAAAAACGGTTTTCCAGATAGAGATACAGCCGTTTGCCACAAGTCACGAGACGGTCCACAAAAACATACCAGTCCTTTGTGTTTCGCATCAGTCTGTCCTGGGATTTTATCACCACAATCTCAAATTTATCTCTAAGAAGGTCAGAAAAAAGCCGCTGGTACTGTTCCCGTCCCCGGGTGCTGGTGCCGGACCTGCTTTCTATATATTCATCCTCTAAGGACCAGTTCAGGCGGCGGACGCATTCTCTTGCCTCCGCCGCCTGTCTTATAAGCGCATCCTTCTGGCACTCCTCTTCTGTACTGCACCGGCAGTAGATCACCGCCCTGGTCATAAAGTGCCACCGTATTTTTCTATTTTTTCCTTCAAAACCAACAATTCAGCTGAGGTAATCCATTTTTCCTCTGCAAGAATATCTGCGATTTTCTTTAATAATTCCTTTTTCTCTGACAATTTTAAATTTTCCTGATTTTTCCGGTTGGTAACAGACCGTGGAAAAACGGATGTGCACTGCTCTTCTTGCTCCCAATTTAAGGATTCCGCCAGACTCATACTATCAACTCCGGTTTTCATGCCTTATGGTATAATATGCAGTTCTTCCTGTCTCTGCCGTAATTTTTTTCTATCTTCCAGGCGGATTGTCCAGCATATGCCACTCCCACTCCGGATCAATAACGGCATCCGCACTTTCCATAACTGCACAATCCTTATCACAGCCATCCACTGCACAGGAACAGGCCATACCCGCTTTCTCAAAATGCCCTGGCACACCTTCATAACGCACGCACCATAATCCACGGTAGTGCATCCGTTTACACAGGCCATATTCATACTCGTATTTCACTATTTTTTCTGACATTTCTCTACCTCTTCCAACTTTTTATTACCGGTTCTTCCGAAAGCAAAGGGACCGAAAGCCACTCTATTTTTCCTTCTGCCATAGTATATTTCTGCCATTCTGATAAGCACATTCCATTGCCAGCCTTACGCCAGGCTTTTCTGTCATGGGATCTTCAATTCCCACAGATAGAGCATATCCCTCCTTCAAAAGTGCCGGAATATCCCGGGTTTCAAATACAGTCCGAGTAATAAGCTGTGTATCTGGTAAAACAGAAGAAAGAAGCATATTGATTTCAGTCTTCTCCACTATATTTCCAGAGGGATCCTCCAGATACAGATATACCGGCCATTTTTTGTAAAGCGGAGCAACGCCGTCATTATTCCAGGTCAGGCACAGGCAATCTTCCTGCCCCTCCCTTTTCCAGGCAGCTTCTGAGATCCACAGGCGGTACCCCATATTCAAAAGCACTTTGTCATAGCCATCTTTATACTGACTGTCTGCATATTTCGGACCTAAAAATGTAGTGTGAGACTTCCGGACCAATTCTACAGTCTGTTCCAGATCTGTCACCAGCATCTGTTCCATGGAAACAGAGCTGGTAAATTCACCGCCCGATGGAGCTGTCTTCCAGAAGTCTGGCATACTGCCAAGCGCATCTTTCTCCTCTGCCTGTCCATAATCTCCACCTTCCTGAATCCAGGTCAGCCATTCTTCTGTGGACTCTTTATGCCCGGTCATATCATTATAAAGCCCCATTCCATAAGCTTCTGCAATATGAAAAGGTCTTCTCATAAGCATGTTTACGCCGGGAAAAGCTTCCAGCCAGGGCATAATATACTGGTTTCTTACAGCTTCCTCAGGGATTCTCGTAATCCCCTCGCTGTAATTTACATGCCACTCTCCCCAATGTCCAAGACTTCCAAGCTCAATATAACTGATCAGCCCGTCTTTTCCAAAATGCTCTCCAAGGGCTTTGATTGCCTTCTCATGCTCTTCTATAAAAACCTTATTGTTGTAATCCGGTGAATATCCTTTTCCATATTCACCGTCATACCAGGTTCCGTCTTCCCCCGTCTTCTCATACAGCCACCGGGGGATATCCATATGTTTCTCATCACCTGGAATGTCACAGACAAAACGAAGGATCAGATGCTTTCCTTCTTTTTTCCACCTGTTTATCTGGTTTTCCTCTTCTATGGAATCCCAGTCATACACCCCTTCTTCCGGCTCTAATTCTGCCCAGGTAATGTCCATATACAAAAGCGAAATATCCTCTGACACATTCTCATACCAGGCACTTGGTGCATATCCCATAAGCGGATTTCCAAAAATCTCCTGGGATTTCTGAAACTGCTTTTTGTTTCCATTTCCGGAAGACCACCATTGATAACCTGCGCCAGCTGCCAGAATGACTATCAGAATCAGCAACATTGCTGCCAGAATCTTTTTCATCCGTGATATTCTCCATTATACTGAATCAGAGTGACATCTTCTACATCTTCAATGCTGCGGATTTTTTCCATAAAATCCATGTCATTTTGTCGGCAGTACAATTCCACTGCCATCTCTGTTTTTTCTTTGCGCATGGTCTTGGATTTGACAAAATACTTTCTTTTTCCAAAGCAGCGGATTACCTCATCCCCTGCCTGGTCTCCTGTATAGTGGATCACTGCAATATAGATTTTTCCTCTCTGCTGTTTGTGATAAAACAATACGATCATCAGGATCATAATCGCAGCCGCCAAAAGCGCCAGGACATACATTCCCGCTCCAGCCGTAATTCCTGTGGTGATTGCCCAAAACAAATACAAAAGATCCATAGGATCCTTAATTGCTGTACGAAAACGGACAATGGACAACGCTCCTACCATACCAAGTGAAATTACCACATTGGTACTGATAGCCAAGGTTACCATACAGGTAAGCACTGTCATTCCCACCAGAGTAACAGCAAATGTTCTTGAAAAAACAACTCCTGCGTAAAACTTCCGGTATACCAGATAGATCAGCGCCCCTAACAGCAGAGCCGCCGCAAGAGCTGTGAGAATCCCCGGAACATCATAATTGGTAAACGCTCCGGATTCCAGAACTGATTTTTTGATCATGTCCTTTACACTCATAAAAAATTCCTCCACTTATCTCTTTGTGCTTTTTTGTAATTATTCAGAAGGCAGTATTTTGCAAAATATTTTTTGTGAACATAGTTCACAGTTATACGTTTTCTTTTTATGTCTCATACCAGTACTCGAATCCATTCATATACCTGGTTTTCTCATAACAGAGTACATATTTGGAAACTGCTGTAAATTCCGCTGCTGGCGGTGGCAGAACATCGCGTAAAAGCTGGGGAAGCATTTCTGTAAACTTCACTTCCAGAATCAGTTTTCCAGGTTCCAGCACAGACAAAGCAGGCAATCCAGGATCAAAAATATCATAACTGCCAATAGCCGCTCTCACATCTGAATCAAAGGTGATCCTTACCGTTCCGGCATCCAGGATCCAGGGAATCCGTTCGTAATCCACAATGGTCCTTGGCCGCATCATATTGCAGGCACATTCTATGTAAAATTCCCGGCATAGAGAGTGGGGACTGTACAAAAGGAACGCATAGTCCCCCTTCAGGATTTTCTCCACCTCTTCTCTTGTAAGCGGTGCACTCTCTTTATAAATATAACTTCCAAACTTCTTTTTCCGCTCCAGTTTGATAAATTTGTCATTATTGTTATAAATCCGGATCCTGTATTTTTTTCGCATCAGTACACCGGCTTCCTTTTCCGCATATGCACTATTCCAGTAATCGTCAAAATACAGACTGCGGATACAATATCCCCCTTCCCCGGCATGGGGATCCGGCTGTAGAAATGGCTTCAGCCTGAGCATAAGCATTTCTTTTTCACTGGTACTGATCAGATACTTCCATTCATTTCGAAATGCTTCCCTGCTTTTATTCCTCATAAATATCTTCCTCGATCTGACCATCTTCCGTTACATAAATGCACCTCATGCCATACTGCTTTCCTTCATCTGTAACATAATAGTCAAAAGCATCCTGTGTTTTTCCCTTTTCATTGGTTGCACGCACACGGATAAAATACTGTCCTGCTTCCGGAAGCTCCAGCTCCGTTTCCGGGATCAGAAGACCATCCTGTGTATAGATCACATCCTGAAAAAGATAATCCTTTGCTATCTCTACAGAATAAGTAATATCCTCCGCGTCAAAGGAATAGGAATTATCCCAGTTTATTTTCATTTTATTTCCCTCTGCAACAGGAACACCAATAAAAAACGGCATAGGCTTACTAAGACTTTCTACATAGAGCTGATAATTTTTTTCTATTTCTTCCGGAAGTGATGCAGCAATCTCATCATATTGTTCACTGGTAAGAGGTGCATAAAACACATCCGGCATCTCATAAAGATACGGCTTCACCACAGTCTTGTATTTTTCAATCATAGTGCCCAGTCTCTCTTCACTGAGATATTCTTTCAGATCCAGAATGGCTTCATCCAGCTTTTCCCGGAAACGCTCTGATTTCAGGCATCTCTGGAACAGTACATTTCCCCAATAGTTACTAACGCCGGATTCCCAGCTTTTCTGATCACTAAAACCGGTTATCTTATATTCAGGTCTCATCAGACTGCCATCATTATCCCAGGGAATAAAATACCAGGTATCAGAATTTAATGGACTATATAAATACACGTTTCGGCTCTGGGTATCCACATTTCCCATCAAAATCTGGAATCCCATCCAATATGTAATATTTTCCTCATCAAAGTATTCTTCCAGAACCGTATCAATTGGAATACTGTAGTCATTTACTGCTTCAAGCATCTGAATCAGTTTCCTATGATCGGTACTTCCCTTTATCTCCAGCAATTTTTCAAAAGCAGCACTGTCGTAGGATGGATCATCCTGGAGTTTTATCACATCTTCATATCTGTAAAATTCAAAAGAATTAATTTTATAAAGCTGTCCATTGGAATCCAGTCCATGATTCTTCAATCCAGTCTTATTCAGCTGCTCTACCTGGGTATACAAGCCATAGTCCTCAAATTTCGCGTCAGCAGAACCATCTGTAGTATCTTTTACATACAGATGGACGAACTGTGTTCTCAGACTGATCAGCTGGGGAATGCCCTTCAGCAGGTCATAGGCAAGCTTGTTTCGAAACCGCATTCCTTCTGTCATATGCTTGTTCAAATTAATGGTTCTCTGCCCGCGCCAGGTTCCTTTATTTTTCTTCAGCTCAATCTTATAGTTTTTCTGGGCATTCCGGCTTGAAGTCTGCCCACGGATCTGTACCGTGGCATTGGGAATATTCTCCCCATATCCTACCATTCCCTCTGTCGGACCATTCTCATTCCCTATCTGTAAAAGTGCAGCCGCCTGATATCTGTCTACTCCCATCTCTTCATAATCATAGACAGAATAACTATTGATTTCTTCCCATGTATGATCTGTATTTTCTGAAGAATTCCCCTTTGAAACAGTGAGGTACATGGTAACCACGCTGGTATCGTCATCGTTTTCATAAAGACTGTCCTTATCTCTTAAATGAACCTGGTCAATATCCCGGGATTCTGCTTTTTTTATCTCCTGTGACGTTTCGGATGCTGTCGGTTCTTCTGTATCTGTGCTCTCATTTTTTTCTTCCGGCACTACATCTCCATTTCCTATACAGCCTGCGAATAAAGACATGGTCATACTTCCGGCAAGAATACATGCAATTTTTTTATATTTTTTCACTGTTCTGACTCCTTTCCAGTTTTTTACTGAGGAAAAAACCAAGTCTGGAAAACTTTCCTCTTTTTTCCCTGGCCACCACAGGCTGTACACTCAAAATATAATAGGGCAGCCTCTTTGTATAATAGTCCAGACGAAAGGCTGCAATCAGAAAAAACACTGCGCTGCCTGTGAGAAATCCGAAACCATAATATACTCTTGGAAAAAACAGGGAAATTACCGTAAACAACACAGTTCCTCCTGCAAAACAGCCGGAAGCCACCAGCGCACCTTTGTAATCTGTAAAATATAAAAGCAGCAGAAGTATGGTATTTGCCACTGCATAAATGCCATATCCCACGCAGAGGGTTCTGAAATACCCTTCCATAAGATCGTTAAATCCAAGCGGCACATACTCCAGGAGCAGTCCGCCAAGAGAAATAGCAAGTGCTGTAGCAAGGAGCTGCTTCAAGGCCGTGTATTTTAATTCCACATTCAATACCTTTAACATTTCCTCACCAGCCTGGGTAATATCTCCTACAGCACCTTTATCATTAAATAAACTGTAGTAGTTTTTATATTTCGGATAAAAATTCACCTCCACAGAAACCACAAAGTTTACTGTTGTTACCAAAATTGTAAGAAATGCCACAAGAGCTGGCACATCATGGTAGGGTGCACCAACAAACAGTCCCTGCACCTGTACCTGAAGCGGTCCGACCCACATGATCACCAAATGGGCAAACAGTCCAATATTGATAAAAAGCCCGGTAAATGCCAGAGGCAGAAACTGATCCACCCATCTTAGGAAAAGGAAGGCACCCTTTTCCCCTTGGGGAAAATACTGATACAAAAGGATCACATCCCACAAAAGCATCACTCCGTATCCCACAGCCACTGCAATCAGAAGAGCTTCCACATGGGGAATTCCCAGCATCAGCAATACCCAGCCGGATATAAATGTGATCACAATAGCAGCTGTAAATGACAGCATGATTCCTCTATAATCTTTGATTGCAGTGAGATAACTCATTGCATTCCAGGTAACGGTCAGCTCTCCAAAAAGCCACAGACACAGCAATCCGTCCAGAAGTCCTGCTCCGGAAAAGATAAGGAAAATTCCATACAGGATCCCGCCGGCCACCAGCATGATCCCTGTAGAGCCCCAGAAAGAAGGCAATACCATATCGTATTTTTCTTCGTACAGCATATCCGCAATAAACCTGGTAACTACCATAGACAAAAAACTGGTAACTGTCAAGGAAAACAAAAGGGTATACGTGATCATACACACCAGAAGTTCCCGGCTGTGTCTGCTGCCTCCTGTTTTATCACAAAGATACATAACGCCAAGAAGCAATACAATTCCAAGAAGCATTGGACCGGTACATACGACTCCCGCATATCCGTAAGCTCTGAAGGAAGCAAAAAGTCCCTGTCTGTTAAACAGTTTTTTTAGTTCAAATCCGATTCCAGCCATTCTTTTGTATCACCTCCTCATAAAGCTCCCGGTACAGACGGATCATGCGTTCCTGTCTGTAATAAGCCTTTACCCGCGCCTGTCCATTTTTCCCCATACGAAGCCGCCTGCTTCTGGATTCACACATCTTCTCCATGGCAAGAGCCAGTCCGTCACGGTACATAGGTGCCACATAATAGCCTGCCTTTCCATACACATCCTCTTCCTTTCCCTCCAGAAGTTCCCGACAGCAGCCTACATCTGTGGTAACACAGGGACGTCTTGCAGCAAAGGATTCCAGCACAGACAGGGGCTGTCCTTCTGAAATGCTGGTAAGGATGGTAAAATCCAGTTTCTCCATATATTTTACAATGTCCACACGCCCTGTAAATATAATGTTTTCCAGCTTCAGCTGTTTCACCAGCTCGTAACATTCCTGTGCATATTCTTCATCATCGACTCCTCCCATAATGTGAAGGCGTACATTTTTTACATGTGCAGACAGTTCAAAAAAAGCGTAGATCATGGTCTTGATATCTTTGATAGGAGCAAGCCTTACTACTGCTCCAATATCTACCCAGCCATCCTCTTCTTTCAAAGGGATTCCGGACAACCTGTCATAGTCGATCCCATTTTCAATAACCCGGCACTTCCCAGGTGCACAGCCCATCTGAATCTGAGTGCGCATTGCATTTGTAAAAAGACAGGTCACACGAAATGCCCTCTGATAGATCATATCTGACAGCATATAAAAGAAAGCGATCCACTGTTTCTTAAAGGATGGAACCACCCACTTGGCACGGATAATCTCCTCCTCTCTTTCCCTTGTATAAATTCCATGTTCTGTAAGAAGAACATCCTTTTTGTACACATAACCGCCCAGACAGGCCAGAAGTCCGCCGTACCCGGTACATATGGCATGATACACATCCGCCTCTGGCACTTCACTTCCCATAAGATACAGAACAGGAAGGAGCATGGAACGCATGGTGTGAAAGGCATCTGCAAAAGCAATATACGGATACTGTTCCTTACAGATTTTTATAAGAAGCTCCAGGAAAGTCTCACTTTTCAAAAAAGCCATAGGGTTTAAATGTTTATCATGATACAGGGAAAACAACGTCTCCCAGTCCGGTCTCCTCATCTGCATCAGCTCGCTCAGACTTTCTAGTTCTTTTTCGGAAAAAATATGGGACATTTTCCCCTTTTCTTTCACCTGGAGAGCATCATCCAGAAAAACCTCATGAACCTCCACAACATTCTCTGGAAGTTCATAGACAAATTTCCCTCTTTTTTCTGCATTTGCCCCAATAACCCAGAGCACAAATTCATGCTCCTGCATCTGATTGATATACTGGTGCATCCATGTGGAAACACCACCAAATACATACGGATAACATCCTTCCAAAACCAGACAGATTCTCACTGTTTTCTCCTTTTATCTGCATTTTCAATACATATGTTTATGTTACCAATAGTAAAAGACCTTTTGACACTGCTGTCATTATATTTATTCGAACTCAATGTACACATCTTCCTGTTCTGCGCTCAGCAGATACAGATTCCCAGCAGCCTGAGTCAAGTCCCCACCAGTCACACGCACCGGAGTTCCTTTATTCATTCTCACCATCAGATACGCCTGATCGTAAAAATTCCCCAGATGAAGATGCACTTCCTTGTCTGTAATGTCTTTCTCCACGGTCAGGGCACCATATCTTTCAATGGCACCGGATAACTGGGAGCCTGTGAGATTTCGAAGTGCCGGTGCTGCTTCATTCAGCCAGGTCATGTACTCAGCCAGACGGTTTTTCAGCTTTTCCCAGCCAAGGGCAGCGCCTCTGTCCTCATCCAGAAGATCATCTGGATGCATAAAATGTGTATTTACAAAATGCATATTCAACTCAGACAAAGCAGCCATCTGCATATAATCGTCAATGATCGCACCGGAAATAATACGCGGCTGTTCTACGATTCCATCTTCAGCCACTTCAAACTCCTGCACATAAGCATAGTCGCCGGAAAAATAATTGCTGGCAATAGTACGGATCTGGGGATACAGAGAGCCCAGCAGTTTCCTTCCCTCTTCTGACAAAACATTAGAAGGAGGAACATAAACAGACATGGTAGTCTCCGGAAACATTTCCTTTCCAAAATCCATCAGCTCTTTCATTGCTTTTTCCATGGCAGAAAAGCTTGTCCAGGTCTTATAGGGAAGTGCATCTCCATAATCCGTGTCTGACAGGCTGAGCGGCTGATGATTATAACCGTGATAACCCAGTTCCCCGCCCTGATGAAGGATCATATTTCCAAAATACTGGAACCGCTGTACATCATCCTGGCGTTCCGTCTCTCCGTCTGTTTCATCCTCATAATTTTCTATTATAACTCCTGTATATTGCACATTGTGAGTCGTAGCAAGGGCGAACATATCCGGCCACCAGATATTGGTATAGAAATCTGCAATACTGGTGCCATAATCCCTTTTTATATAAGTTCCATCTCCATTTGGAACAGGGGAGGGAAAATCATCCAGATAAAAAACGGATCCGTTAATCACCGGATATACCCCCACATCTGTAAGAAGACTGTAGGATGCAGCAAAAAAGCCTCTGAAAGCTTTTTCATAAAACCCAAAATTATCTACTACAAACTTTCCGTTTCCATAATCAGCTTCCCAGATCAAAGGAACACCTGACGTATCATCTGCCCAGGCGTATACCCTTGCACGCTGACTCAGTTCCACGGTCCAAGCAGATTCAAAGCCATCTGTGATCCTGTATGCCTTTCCGCCTCCGACGAGAAACTCACTGTCGAAATAAATGCTGTTTACCATGGCTTCTGTGTAACCCGAAGATACAATTCCAAGCTTCTGCTCAATAAGGGATACATAAGTATCCTTTTGAAGAGTAAGGGCGAACATGGCACTTCCGCCCTTTTTTACCCAGTCGCTGATCTTCAGCACATTTTCTTTCAGCGGACTTAAATCGCTTAAAAGAACAACCACAGTCTCATAATCAGACAGATCATCCGGTACACTTTCATGATTTACATCAACCAGATCAGTACCCACCTTCATGTCCTTAAATATCTGCTCAAACTGGATCCACGCCATGGTGCTGTTCGCCTGACTGCTGTCTGTAAGAACAAGGCAGGTTGGCTTTAGTGTCTTTACCGCAGTCTCTTCCGTAACCACTTTATCTGCATCCAGATAAGTCAGTTTCTTTGCCTTTTCCCGGTAGGGCAGACCAGAGCGTTCTGCAAACAGAATGGCTCCTATAAGCAGAAAACAGCCCAGGATCACCAGAATTCCCTTAAATTGAAAAGCTTTCACTTTTTTGATCCATCCAGCCAAAATCCCAGTGCCTCCTTTCCTCTGGAAGAAAGATAGATATGCTCTTCCTTCAATGCCTGTAAGCTCTGTTTCAGTTCTTTCCCCATTTTTCGTTCTGCCAGATACCGAATTTTCCAGATCCAGTATTCTTCACCTCTGTGCCAGTTCTGATCCATGATTTTCAATATTTTTTCTGCCAGGAAAAAATCTCTTTGCACCATAAGATTTTCCATCAGGCAGACACAGGTATGGAGATTCACCCTTTGCTCCAGCTGTTTTAACAAAAGCTGGGTATACTGGTTTCTGTAAATCTGTTCCATCTGCTTCTCCATAAAGCCCTGACTCAGATATTCTTTCAGGAAATCACAGTACTCCTCCAGAATAACAGGATCATCTGGATCATTCGTATATTTTTTCTCAATTTTTTGTAATCTGTAATCATATTCTTTGGACAGTTCCACCATGGCTGTGATCGCATAATGGACTACCTCCACATCCTCATTCATTCGTGCCTGCTTTAATAATTCCACATATTCCCCTGGGTTATCATTCAGAACGTTCATGATCAGTTCCCGGCGCCTGGAAGGGTCATTCAGAAGAAGGGCCTCCTCCAGAGGAACCACATCCCTGTCATTTTCCTCCATGGCCGGAAACATGTTCTTATAGATTTCCTCGTTAACCCTAAGCTTTTCAACTCCCACTGTTTTCACCTGGTCCGTACCGGAAAAAAGCTGAAAATGTATGAGCAGGACACACACCGGTCCCCAGACTGGTACAAATACGGCAAGAGACAGCATGTACATCTTTACTTTCAGAAAACCTGTGCGTATTCCTAACCAGATCAGTATACAGATGATCAGATGGATCACCAGCGCCGTGATTCCAATTGCTGTTTTTGTCATGATTCCACTCCTGCTGTCTCTTTTCCTGCCGGAACATCAAGCACCTTTCCCTCAAATCCATTTCTTTTCAGACGTTCAAGGATGACTGGCAATGCCTTGTCATCTGCCTGGGTCAGGATCAGATATAACTCCCCTTCCGGAGAAATACCACGGATATCGTTTTCTCTGATACAGCTGTCCAGTGCCTCATCCGCATCCTCAATGGTCATATTCCCATACTTCAGTTTCAGAAGGATATAGGATGCCATCTTCTGCTCACGCATAGAATGCTGAAGCTCCAGACTTTTTTCAAAGTATTCCGGCCTCAGGATCCTCGTATTCTCTACATATTTCTTGTATTCCATGGCTTCCTGATATTCAAGGGCACGTAAAAGAGATGTTTCTACCAGACCACATAAAATCTGAAACAGATTCATATAATATAAAGTCAGCTGCCCGTTTCTTACCTCCTGAATACAGATCAGCATCACCAGACTGCCTTCTTTCCTGATACCAGCCATATACATGGGATAACCTTGTACGAAATCCCGATTTGCCCATACCTGCCCTTTTTCCAGGGTATCCATGGCAAGCGTATACTCGCTTAATCTAACAGAAGCAGAGTACATTCCCTGAGACTTGGGAGATGCAGCTTCCAGCCTGCCATATCCGTTTTTCTGACTGAGAGAATAAAACGCAAAGGTTTCATTCTCCAGAACCTCTTCCATAATGTGCATAGTTTCAATAAATAGTTCCTCTGGCTGTACAATATCCAGCTTTCTGGTAATGTCAAAGATCTTTCCGAAGCTGTCCTTACTGCCCAGGATTTGTTTTTTATATCTTTTTTTGTCCTGAAGGGTCTCCTGGTACAGATCACGCATAAAGAGAAATTTTTCCCGGACCAGCTGATTCTCCTCTGATATAAATTCCAGATTTTCCCTGTTTTTCATTCGCACATAGCCACATACAGCACCTGCAGCAAAATAAAAGATAAATGGTATCCAGTTAGCTGGTTCGTAAAAAAGAGTATACCACTTTGTTCCCTGGCTTTCATATGCCAGAAGCAAGGATACTGCCTGGGCTGCTGCTCCGGCAATCCCATATCCCAGACCGTAAAGACTTCCAAACAAGACAATAAACACAAGACGCAGATCAATCATCTTAAACTGAGCCTGATTTCCCAGAAGACGCTGCAAAAATTCAAACGCCAGAAAGCAGACCACAAACTCACATACCCGCAGCCATCTTTGGTTCTGATTGAAAAGCCTGGTAAACCAGCTTGCTTTTTCTCCATTGTTTTTTTTGTATTCTTTATACATTTCCGAAATATGATCTAATACTGAAATCTTTGGAAACCAGTTATAGTTTGTTCGGATCTGTCTGTCGTCTTCTTTTATTTTTTCTACAACGGCACTACTTTTATAGATAATGGAAACCGGGGATAAAACCTTTTTCAGTTCTTCGGTCACATCCTGAAAACAGATGTCAAATACATCTGGAACATTCAACACCTCTTCCTCATCATTCCAGTTGTCAAAAAGCTTGTACACCAGTTCTGCCAGATCCATAGAATATAAAAAACAGGCTTTCTGCTCCGGAGCTTCCTGAAAAAACAGCTTCTGGCTCTCTTTCGAAGCTTGGAAAATTCTGTAAAAGAAATCTTTTTTATAGGTTCCGGAATATAAATAGGGTACTCGCAGTATTTTCACCGTCAGACCGTACAGTCCCGCATAGCGTCTGCACACATCCTCTGCATTTTGTACCAGCAGAGTCTTGCCTGTTGGTACATCATACATTCCCTCTGGTCCTGTCACGTAAAGGAAGTGGCTTTGAACCCCTTTCCTGCAGTATTGCAGGATCTTGCGCAGATTCTCTGCTTCCCCTTCCAGTTCTCCATGTAAGGTCAGATAATTAGAAAAGTATACCACAGCTTCAAATTCGTATGTCCGAAAAATATCTCCAAATTCCAGTTCCGTTCTGGGAAATGGTCTGGAAATGAGTTCCCTTCTCCGGACTGTCTTTAGCATTTTATTTCCAAGTACCATCACCTGACATTCTGGAAATGCTTCTTCTACAAATTCTTCTGTCACATAACCGGTATTCCCGGCCAGCAAAACCTTCATATCCGTCTCTCTCCTGTTATCCTTTAGAATCTCTTCTGTCTGTTTAGGATATCTTATTTCGTTCAAATATCCTATTGACATTTTTACGAAATTTTTTCTAAATTTTATATAATTTTCTTTCAGATTGCAGACACACTTCTTCAAGCTTACCTGGGTGCTGATGTCCATTGTGGTTTTGTGTCTGATTGCCATGGGGCTATATGGAGTTCTCTCTTTTATTGAAAAACACTATCTGAAAAAGCTTTGATGTGAAATGCACCCAGAAAATCCGGCATATTTTTACAGAAAAAGGAAGGGGGACGCGGCACCTTTCACACGTCTCCCTTCATTATTTACGATAATTCTTCTGCCAGTTTCGTCAGCCATTTCACTGCATTCTCCACATTCTCTGAATTAGCGAGAACTCCGATCTTAACAGGCTCATAGGTCACCTCAAGTTCCTCTGCCAGTTCATCAGAATCAATGGTAATGCTGTATTTATCATCCTGCTTCCCAAATGCCTGGTAAACATCCTCTGGCAAAAGCTTTGTCAGATCCATAAAATACTCATCTTTGAACTCAAAACCGTCCATATAATCTTCAGAACCAATAAGCACATCCACCGCCCTGGCAGATACTTTGGTGGTAAAGGCCATCTGACTGTAGGATTCCAATGCAACTCCGTCTTCACCGGTGCGCAGGCTTTCGTCTACTGTGACGATTTCATATGGATCGTCCTGGATTCCCAGCGCTTCCTGTACCTTTTCTTCGGCTTCCTCCTGCTTCGTTCCGTAGGAGTCAATTACCATAACCGTAAGTGCTGTATGGATCCTGGAATTTTCGTAAAGATCTTTTACAAAAAAGGCTATGGCGATCACCGCCACAATGGCTGCCATCTGTGGCTTATAATAGGCCCAGATATACTGAAGCTTTCCCTTCCAGCCCATACTGGCAAGCTTCATTTTCTCAAGTTCACGCTTCTCTTTCTTCGTCAGATCGGTCTCGTGTTTGTAACGGATGTCGTTCTCATCAATTTTCTGCGGTTCTTCCTGATTTTCGTCTTTTAATTCGATTCTCATACATTCTCCTGTGTTCCATAAGAAAATCCAAGGTCTGACGCCTGCCTCTCTGATCGATCCAGGACTTGCTGTCTTATGTAGTCCTTACCTCTGATTTTCTCTCTGTGATAGTTTTATATTGTAACACGTTTTATATATTTTGAACAGTTTTTCCGAAAGAAAGTCACAGTTCTTTCACACTCTTTATTCCTGTTCACAATCTGCCCCACAGCAGCAAGACGTTGCCAGGAAATTGCAGCTTTCCGATTGCTGTTCCAATATCCTCTTTGAAGGTATTTCATTTTCTCTAACTTCTTCACGCCCTCAGCCAGCTCCCGTCCAGCCTTGCAAGCAGTCTGGCATTGTGATAGGCCATCCGGAGAGTCAGACAGGTTCGTCCCAGATATTTGGTCCCATCCGGAGTTTTCATACAGGCCAGTGCCAGATCCGGAATTCCCGGATTCTGAAGGCAGATTGGGATTAAAAGCTGAATGGAATGGTTATAATACTGAGGAATGGCAGCCTTGTAGTCTGACTCCAGTATCCGTCTGGTCTGCTGTAAGGCTCCATCAAAAAGCTGTACCCGCATGCCGCTCTCCCTCACTGCAGAAGGAAGCCGCTGCACATTTTCCTCATCATCAAAAATATGCTCATACTGAGGCACCACCGGCAGCTTGGTATCAAACACCAGATCGGAAGGATTTTCCACATAAGCAGCCCTGGGCGGCAGATCCGTAATTTTTATTTTTAAAAGCGAGTAGTCTGTATAAAATCCTTCCAGATACCATTTCTGTCTGTCCGGTACTACATTTGGAACAAAATAAGCATAAATTGGCTGATAATATTGATTAAAGAGTCCTGTATGAAAAAGGGCATATTCTTTCTCTTCCCGTACTTTTCCTTCCTCATACAGTCTGCGGAATGTATTTTCCAGATAACCTTTCAGGATCCCGTTATCCCCGGACTGCCCAAAACTCCACTTCTCAGGGGATATCCTGGCCAGGTTCTGGATCTGCCGGTTATAATTACCGCAGTAGGTAAAATCGAATAGGTTCATGTTAACCTCCTGTCCTTTTTTCTTCTCTTCCTTACATTTTATTGTGGAAAAAGACTGACAGAACTGCCAGTTTTAAGATTCATCTCCGGCCCCGCTGGCCTTGCTTAAAGGGTAGCACACAGATAAAAAAAGCACAAGGAAAAGCGTTCGCCTCTTTGCGACAGGATCTGCCAGTAATATTCCGCAAGCTGTTCTTTTGTAAGTGTAATAAACCATAACCTGCCTCAAACTTTCCATTGCACCCCAGATAAATTTTCCCTATAATATAATATAACATTTGGCAATCCAGGAGGTGTTTTTTTGAAAAAAGACGGCTACTACTCTTCCGGTCAGTTTGCCCGGATGGCTGGAGTAACACTGCGGACCATCCGCTATTACGACCAGCACGATATTCTGAAACCTTCTCTTGTATCCGAGTCCGGCGCAAGATTTTATACTGACACGGACTTTGCAAGGCTGCAGCAGATCCTGCTGCTAAAATATCTTGGATTTTCCCTGGAGGATATCCGGGAGATGACTATTGAAGACCCGGACAGCCATTTTATGCTCAATGCCCTGAATGTACAGCTGAAGCTTGTACAGGACCGGATTGAACAGATGCAGCTTGTGGAAAAAACACTGAAAGATACTGCCCAGGCCATTTCTGAGGAGCATACCGTGGACTGGAGCCGTATGCTGGACCTGATCCATCTGACTGTCATGGAAAAAAGCCTGAAAAATCAGTACCAGAATGCTTCCAACATTTCTTCCAGGATCAACCTGCACAGTCTTTATTCTGTAAATCAGGAAGGCTGGTTTCCCTGGATCTGCCAGCAGTGCCAGATTCATGAGGGAATGAATATTCTGGAGCTTGGCTGTGGTGACGGAGCTCTCTGGACCCAGAACTTATCAAAGCTTCCAGGGAACATACACATTACCCTTTCTGATATTTCCGAGGGAATGCTCCGTGACGCCAGGCGTGCCATTGGCGGAGAAGATCCCCGTTTTTCTTTCAAGGCTTTTGACTGTCACACCATTCCCCCAAGAATTGGCACCTTTGATCTGGTCATTGCCAATCATGTACTTTTTTACTGTGACGACATTGGAAAGGTGTGCAAAAATGTAACAAAAATCCTGAAGCCAGGCGGACGTTTTCTTTGCAGTACCTACGGTTCCAGACATATGCGGGAGGTCAGCCTTCTAGTCCAGTCCTTCGATGAAAGGATTGCCCTCTCCGCAGATAAACTGTACGAACGCTTTGGCAGGGAAAATGGAACGGATATCCTTTCCCCTTATTTTCAGCAGATTACCTGGAAATCCTATGAGGACGAACTGATTGTCACCGATGCGGAACCTTTAATTTCCTATATTCTCTCCTGCCACGGCAATCAGAACCAGTATCTGCCAGACCGTTACAAGGATTTTCGCGCCCTTGTTAAGAAAAAGACAGAAAATGGATTCCATATCACCAAGGATGCAGGGGTATTTCTTTGTGAAAAAGTAACAAACTTGAAATAATTGTAAAAAAGGTCTTGAAGGTAACGTAAGGTCACCTTTTATAATGTAGCTACAGACTCAGGTCAGGGCAAACAAATGCTGCCCAAAATCCGGCAGCATTCATGAACGACTACGAAATTATGCACCTGACAGCATAAATCAGATATTGTTCGCAATAGGAACAATATAGCAAATCCAACAAAGGAGAACGAAATTATGAAGGGAATTATTTTAGCCGGTGGATCCGGTACCAGACTTTACCCATTGACTATGGTCACATCCAAGCAGCTGCTTCCAATTTATGATAAACCAATGATCTACTATCCAATGTCCGTTCTTATGAACGCAGGGATCCGTGATATCCTGATCATTTCCACTCCACAGGATACCCCACGTTTCAAGGAGCTTCTTGGTGACGGTCATCAGTTCGGCGTATCTCTTACTTACGCTGTACAGCCAAGCCCGGATGGACTTGCACAGGCATTTATCATCGGCGAAGAGTTCATTGGAAATGACACGGTTGCCATGGTTCTTGGAGACAACATTTTCGCAGGACACGGTCTTAAGAAGCGTCTGAAAGCCGCTGTTGAGAATGCAAGCTCAGGAAAAGGTGCTACTGTATTCGGCTACTATGTAGACGACCCGGAACGATTTGGTATCGTTGAATTCGACCAGGAAGGCAAGGCCATTTCCATCGAAGAAAAGCCGGAGCATCCGAAGAGCAACTATTGTGTAACAGGTCTTTACTTCTATGATAACAAAGTTGTTGAGTATGCAAAGAACCTGAAACCAAGCGCCCGCGGTGAGCTGGAGATCACAGACCTGAACCGTATTTACCTGGAAAAAGGTCAGTTAAATGTAGAGCTTCTTGGTCAGGGCTTCACATGGCTTGACACAGGTACACATGAGAGTCTTGTAGACGCAACTAATTTTGTAAAAACAGTAGAAACCCATCAGCACCGTAAGATTGCATGCCTTGAGGAAATTGCTTACCTAAACGGCTGGATTTCCAGAGAAGAAGTTATGGAAGTTTACAACGTGCTGAAGAAGAATCAGTATGGTCAGTATCTGAAGGACGTACTGGATGGCAAATATATGGACGTACTTCACTAATTATAAAAATCAAAGGAGAATTATATCATGAATATTATCGTTACCGGCGGTGCCGGATTTATCGGAAGCAACTTTATTTTCCACATGTTAAAAAAGTACCCGGACTACCGCATCATCTGTCTGGACTGCCTTACCTATGCAGGTAATCTTTCTACTCTGGCACCGGTTATGGATAACCCGAATTTCCGTTTTGTAAAAGAGAGCATCACAGACCGTGAAGCAGTTTACAAGCTTTTTGAGGAAGAACATCCGGACATGGTTGTAAACTTCGCGGCTGAGAGCCACGTTGACCGTTCCATCGAGAACCCTGAAGTTTTCCTGAACACAAACATCATTGGTACTGCTGTTCTTATGGATGCCTGCCGCAAATACGGAATCAAACGTTACCATCAGGTTTCCACTGACGAGGTTTACGGTGATCTGCCGCTTGACAGACCGGACCTGTTCTTCACCGAGGAGACTCCGATCCACACAAGCAGCCCATACAGCTCTTCCAAGGCTTCTGCTGACCTTCTGGTACTTGCTTACCACAGAACCTATGGACTTCCTGTATCCATCAGCCGCTGCTCTAACAACTACGGCCCATATCATTTCCCGGAAAAACTGATTCCGCTTATGATCGCCAACGCATTAAATGACAAACCGCTTCCTGTTTATGGAAAAGGTGAGAATGTTCGTGACTGGCTGTATGTTGAGGATCACTGCCGCGCCATCGACCTGATCATCCACAAAGGACGTGTTGGTGAGGTTTACAATGTAGGCGGACACAACGAAATGAAAAATATCGACATCGTTAAGATCATCTGCAAAGAGCTTGGAAAACCAGAGAGCCTGATCACATACGTAACAGACCGTAAGGGGCATGACATGCGTTATGCGATCGACCCAACCAAGATCCACAACGAACTGGGCTGGCTGCCAGAAACCAAATTTGCAGACGGTATCAAGAAGACCATCCAGTGGTATCTTGACAACAAGGAATGGTGGGAGACCATTATTTCCGGAGAGTATCAGAATTACTACGAAAAAATGTACGGCAACCGCTAAGGAGGGCTGTTTTTATGAAACTGTTTGTAACAGGTGTGGCCGGTCAGCTTGGTCATGATGTAATGAACGAACTTAATAAACGCGGATACGAAGGGGTAGGCTCTGACCTTGCCCCGGAGTATAGCGGAATTCAGGATGGTACTGCAGTCACCACAATGCCTTATATTTCTGTAGACATTACAGATGCTTCCGCTGTGGAAAAAGCCATTACAGAAGCAGGCGTGGACGGCGTGGTACACTGTGCAGCCTGGACAGCTGTAGATGCAGCTGAAGATGAGGACAAACAGGAAATCGTCCGCAAAGTAAATGTTCTTGGTACTGAAAATATTGCAAAAGTCTGCAAAAAGCTGGGCATCAAAATGATGTATCTTTCCACAGACTATGTATTCGACGGTCAGGGCACCACTCCATGGGAGCCAGACTGTAAAGCCTACAAGCCTCTGAATGTTTACGGTCAGACGAAACTTGACGGAGAGCTTGCAGTTTATAACAATGTTGACAAATTTTTTATTATCCGTATTGCATGGGTATTTGGTAAAAATGGCAAGAACTTTATCAAAACCATGTTAAACGTTGCCAAAACGCATGATACCTTAAAGGTTGTCAACGACCAGATCGGTACTCCAACCTACACCTATGACCTTGCCCGCCTGATGATCGACATGATTCTCACTGACAAATACGGTTACTATCACGCAACCAATGAGGGTGGTTATATCAGCTGGTATGATTTCACTAAGGAAATCTTCCGTCAGGCTGTTGAGCTTGGACATACCGAGTATGCCGAGGATAAAGTAACAGTTCTTCCTGTTACCACCGCTGAATACGGAGTTTCCAAAGCAGCACGCCCATTTAACAGCCGTCTGAACAAAAAGAAGCTGGTAGAAAATGGATTCACCCCTCTTCCAACCTGGCAGGATGCTCTGGCAAGATATTTAAAGGAAATCGAATTCTAATTCACAAAACAAAGCGCAGTCAATTTCAAAATCAATTGACTGCGTTTTCTTTATAAGTCAAAATCCTGAAGCATTATTGACTCCAGGATTTCATAGTTTTTATTTACTTTCTTCTGCCTTTCTCTCTAGAGCGTGTTTGAAAATGGATTTCATCTATCTGTTCTTCTGATAAGGGCTGGCACTGTTTTTCCGCTTGTTCTTACTTTTCCGTCTTTTCTGCGGCTTTCTCTTGTTCTCGCCATAATAATCTTCCAGGTATTCCTCAATCACATCTTCCTCGTCCACGCCATACTCATCCAGAATCTCATCAATTTCCTTGTCATCTGCATCAGACAGATCATCATCTAAATCATCATCTTCATACTCTTCCTGATACTTTCTGTACTGCTCCCTGGAAGGATTCTTTTTATCATCACGTTCCTTTTTCCCTCTGCGCTTTGTCTCGTTTTCAACCTCCTCCCAGTCAGCTTCTTCCCGTTTCTGTCGTCTTTCTGGTACTTTACCCAGATCCTCATCTTCATCGTAATCATCGTCATATTTCGGCTTATTAATGGCAAACTGGATCAACATTCCCACAAGGGCGAACCCAATGGAAAAAATAATTCCAAAAGGAATTTCCTCCATTTTTGCCAGCTTGGCAGCAGAAAAGCCACTTAAGATACCACCCAGAATACTGGTTCCCACAATGATCACTTCTCTTTCATAGCGAAGCGCCAGCATTCCGAGACCTACTCCCGCCAGAAGACAGATGAAAAAGCTGAAAGAAGTAGTCGGATGGATAATATATACAGTAATCGTCAGCCCAATTCCTGCTCCCATAATAAAAATACCGGCCTTAAACACTGCAAAAGAAAGAATGGCAAGTACCAGTCCTACCCCGATCATTCCCACTGCATAATACATCTTTTCCCCGAATCCGATCTGATGAATGGCAAATAATCCGATTCCTGCTCCAATGAGAAATCCAAAGATCATCATCCAGAATCTTAAAAGACGGTATCCGAGTACACAGTTCATAATTCCGAACACAAGCACTACTCCAAATAACGCCATGGACAAAGTACCCGCGATCTGCATATCCCGAACTCTGTATGCAATATTCATAATATTTTTTAAAATATCAACCATATCTGTTTATACCTCTTCCTTTTAAAACATATAATAGATAGTTTTCATGTTTTCCAGAATTCCATAATGATACTCTACCTGACTCATTCCATATATAGTCATATAATATCTTGCAGCCTCCTGAATGGCATCTCCATTGATCCAGTCTGCTCTGGCCTGTTCAAAAGCTTCCTGTGATGAGAATTTAAACCTCACTACTGCAGCCCCGTTATTCAGCCTCATCTGACAGTATGCCAGAATTTCCTGATAGTCATAACTGTCAAAGCAGCCCTGGTTCAGCACATAAAAATTCATATCTGTTGCAGAACACGCCGGAACCGTAAATTCATCAGAGGGTGTATATGTCATCTCATACTCCTCCGGGAATGGACACAAATAATCATATAGGATTGTCTTATGTTCTGCAAGCTGGACTGCATCGCCCTCCAGAAATTCCGGCTGGTCACCGTTGGTCGCATCAAAATAGTAATCATTTCCATTTAAAGTAATAATGTTCCAGGCATGTCCCTCTGTACTTCCGGCAGTACTGCCTTCCACGTAAATACAGGGCACTCCAAGATATTCCAGCAGATACTGGGCAGCCCCTGCATATCCGGCACACACTGCCTGCTTCCTCCAAAAGATTCCTGCCATGCTCTGGTCGTCCTCAGATTCCTGATATTCGGCAGTATCGATCAGATAAGTATAAACTGCTTTCGCCTTTTCATAATCATCAGCCCCCTCTGAGACCAATGCACTTACCTCCTGACAGGCATTATCAGCAGCTGCCTGTATCTCCCGGATTTCCTCATCCGTATAACTGTAGCCGGGAGAAAACATACAATAATTGGCATTTGAGAAGGTTGTTTTATATACCTGCTTCCGGTTATGCACCCAGAACAGCTCAGGATGATCCATAAGCACCGCATGGTAAACTTTATTTACGGTGTCATCATCATAGATCGTAAGATAAAATTCTTTCTCTCTTGACCGGATTCCTTCTATCATTTCCCGATACCCCCGCTGTTCTTCTTCATTCAGCTGACCAAAATAGTATTCTTGGCGCAGTCGCTGTGTGTCGGTGTCTGCCACCTCCTGCGTCCGCAGTTCCCGGACTTCTTTCGGCTCTCCGGAAAAAATCTCCGGAGCGTTATCCAGAATTCCCTCTCCCACCTTCACAAACAAATCGGCTGGCTCATACTGCTGCTGATAAACATAGATTCCCAGGGAAATTGCCACTGCAAACAGAAGAATAAAAATAAATTTCCATGGTTTTCTTTTTCTCATTCAGCCTCCTTATCCAAGCTGCCGGATCCGTTCCAGAATATCTCTGGTGTTTTCCCGGAATAAAAGTTCCTTATTGTAGCGGTAATATCTTTCACAGGAATATTCCTGAAGAAAAGCCACTGCAGGACTGCTGGTATTCAGTTCTGTAATAAACACCACCAGTTCCTGTCCACCCGCAAAAGCACTCTCCATAAAATCAAAAGCATATTCAAGCTGCCTTGATGCCTTGTCAAAATCATTGTCATATCCTTCTTTTTCCGCATTAAACCAGCCTCTGAGAAGGGAAAAAGCAGACTCGCCATCCTGTACATTCTCTTTCTTCAGATCCATCACATATTTTTCCAGGGTATCCAGAACCTGCTGGTCATGATGGAGGTCCTCCCTGGACAAAAGCCCTGCTTTCTTCTTTGCCAATGAGTCTGACTGGAAGCGGTTCTTTACATCCTCCAGATAAACCAAGGGCTGCTCCTTCTGCGCTCCCATAAGAAGCTTTTTCGCCTCTTTTAAAATATCAAAAATGCTGGCAAGCTTCTCTTCTTCTTCCTGCACATTTCCAAAGACTTTGTTCAGTCTGGAAAGAAGAAGTCCGGTGACACTCAGCTTTTCATCAAAGGAAGCATGTGCCGCCTTTTTTACCAGAATATCATCGATATGGCCGCTTAAAACCTCATCAATCTGATAATCCGTACGGTACTTGTAGAAAAGCTCCAGATAGCTGGCGAAATCTCTTGCAATCTGTGGATGCTGGATATACTGGACCACCACGTCCTTATCCACGGTTTTCTCCAATTTTTCATATACCTGTATCAATTTTGACAGGTCTTCCCATCCTCTTGGTGTAGCAAAATTTTTGCCATCCACAGTGCTCTCCATCTTGTAAAAATTAGCCGGTCTTGTATTCAGATAGGAAATCACTGCAGGGTGAACGCCTTTTGCGTAAGCATACTCTCTCCATGCGTCAAAATCCGGCTCCACCTGGATTTTCTTCACACGGTCCATGGTCACCACATCAAATTCACGGACCGATTTATTGTACTCCGGCGGATTCCCGGCAGCTACGATCAGCCAGCCTTCCGGAATCTTGTGGCTTCCAAAGGTTTTACACTGAAGGAACTGCAGCATGGCAGGTGCCAGTGTCTCGGAAACACAGTTGATCTCATCAATAAACAAAATTCCCTCCCGAAGGCCGGATTCCTGGATTTTCTCATAGATGGATGCCACGATCTCGCTCATAGTATATTCTGTAACTGCCATCTCTTTTCCGTCAAAATTCTTTCTGGAAATAAAAGGAAGTCCAATTGCACTCTGTCTGGTATGGTGGGTAATGGTGTAAGAAACCAGTCCCACCTTACATTCCCGGGAAATCTGCTCCATGATCTGTGTCTTGCCGATTCCAGGGGCGCCAATAAGAAAAACAGGGCGCTGGGCCATAACCGGGATCTCATACTCCCCGTATTCATTTTTCAAAAGGTAGGCTTCTATTGTATTGCGTATTTCTTCCTTCGCTCGCTTGATGTTCATAATATTATATTCTCCTCGTCTTTACAGATTGGCTCTAATCTACATATCCTGCTTTACAGGAAATTTGACACAGAAAGACTTTTTAAACAGACTCCAGGTCCTCTTCATCAAGGATCAGCCTGATCGCCCATGGCGGCACATCAATGTCCTGGTAATCCTCTTTCATAAATACAAAAGCGGTCTCATAAGGAGGCATTTTGGCAGGATAAATTCCATAACCATCTGTAAAATAAATCAGTCCCCGAAGTTTTGTAAACTTCTTCGCTCTCATAAGCTGTTCCACATAGGCAAAAGCAGGGCGAAAATCCGTGCCGCCCCCTCCTTTCACTGTGAAATGGGACATATATTCCTTCAACTGCATGGCATTTTCAATCACCACATCAGACTGGATTTTCTCGTCACACTGAAGAATGTGTACGTGGATCCGTCTGAAAAAGCTCTCAGATTCACTGAGCACACTGTAGGTTTCCTCCAGAAACTTCCGAACAAGCTCTCCTTTACAGGACATGGAAGTGTCAATAACGATCACAAAATCTTCCACCTTCCGCTCTTCTTTCGTTTCTAAGGGCTCGATCAGCGGCATATTGCCATACAGATTCATTCCATAATTGTAAAATATATAATCGAAAGTGTCCATATCAACTTTCATTTCTTCTTTCAAAACAGAAAATTTCCGCAGAAATTCTTTATAATCATAGCGATTTTGATTCTGGGCACGCAGTTGGTCTACCAGAGTTTCTCCGCCTTCTCCCGCTTCTTTTGAAAAAGTTTCCATCTCTGTCTGCATGCGGTTGCGGATGTCGTCCCAGTTCTTTTTCCGCTGGGACATCTGAGGACTGTTTGGATGGTTTTCATACCACTTACCATGGTCATCCTGAATAAACTCACGGCGCAGCTCCTGCATTTTATTTTCCGGCAAATGAAGAGTCTGAAGCCTTCGGTAAATTCTCTGAGCCGTCATTACCTTTCCCTCTTCCAGTATCAGCTTCAACGCCTGCCTCTTCACCATAGATGCCGGCTGATGCACACATTTCAGATAAAGCCCGTCAATGATATTTTCCACTGTAATGTCACATGCAAGATTCCAGTACTGGACATCCACAGCAGGATTTCCTTCTTCATCCTTCTCTGGAAAACAGTGGAGAAAAATGCAGTGTAAAAGGCTGTGAAGATAGATTCGATTCACCTTTTCCTGGCTTCTCCTGAACTGTTCCATCAGTTCTTCCGGCTGATAGTACAGGACAGTTCCATCCGTTCCAACAGGATGAACGCCCATATCTCCCTGAAAGAAAAGTGCTGACAATGCGCAGTCCATAAAGCGCATATTCAGGTACAACTGGTTTCTGGCACTGGACAAAATATCCTGGCAGATGCTTTCTGCCGCCAACGCACGATCCCAGGCGTCATGTACCGGATTTACCTTGTACAAAGTATTTTGCCCATATGTCGGACTTATCTGGTAAGCAGCTTTTCCCCCCTGCGCTTTATATAACGAATCTTCCTCATGTAATGAATTCAATTTTTTCTCTTCTGAACCACTCATAGTTCAAAACTTCTCCTTTTCGATGGAAAGTGCAGTCTCTGGTACTCCATAAGCATACTTAAAATCTCCGGAGATTTCACTTTGTCTGCCAGATTTACCAGACCTGTAAACAGTTCTTTCTGCCCAGGTTCCAGGGGATACGTGTGAAGAAGCCATTCCAGCTCTTCTCCTCTTTTCTGACGGATAAAATCAGAAGCAATCTGTTCTATATGCTCCTTCAGGTACTGCTCGTACTGTATTTTCGCCTGTTCTGTCAGCCCTGTCGGCCAGTTCAGTCTGCCATATACCATTTCTCTCAGGAAATCTGATGATTCCTGGGCTCTCGCCATCTCAAAACGCTTGTCATACTCCAGAAAATGAAATACTTTTCCCTGAAAGCAGTTTCTGTAATACAGACCACTTCCATGCACCTCAGTCATCAAAATCCTGGCAGGAGTATTCTCCACACCTTCCTCATAATATTCTGGAAACCAAAGCATGGCTTCCACTTTCCCATATAAATGTACCCGCAGTTCCTCCCCAACTTCTGAAAGGATCTCTTTCAGCCCGGATTGTTCGCCATTCATCAAAACTTCCATTCTGCGGATCCTGTGGCACCCTGTAAAAGCTCCACTTCCAAGATCAGTAAAATCACTGGAAAACCATAGCTCTTCCAAATTCCGACAGTTATAAAAACCGTAACGGCCAATTTTCCTGACTCCCAAGGGAATCCGTATGACCTGACAGCTTTTCCCGGAAAAAAGATATTCAGCCAGTTCTGTGACCGATACTCCGTCGATCTGTTCCGGAATTTCCACAATCTGGGGATTCCCATCAATTTCTATTACTGCAGCATGATCTTCCTTAATATCAAAGGTAAAACCGTTGTCTGTATGCTTTTTCATTTCATACTCTCCTGTATATGTGCCTGTAAAAAAGGCTTGCTATTTTTTCTCATTAATATTAAACTTAATCTATTGCAGTGTTAAAACAGTACTGATGTTCACACTCTATATAATATCGGAGGAATTTCCATGAGCATTAAAATACCGATTGAAACCTCAGCGCGGCATATTCATGTTTCCCAGGAGGATTTCCAACTCCTGTTTGGAGAGGATGCCCAGCTTCATTACATAAAGGAATTAAGCCAGCCTGGACAGTATCTCTGCCAGGAACGTCTTACCGTAAAGGGGCCTAAAGGTGAGTATCAGAATATGGCCATTCTAGGTCCTTTTCGTAAAGAAACCCAGATTGAGCTTTCCCTTACAGATACCCGCAAGATCGGTCTTCCCGGTCTTATCCGCCAGTCTGGTGATACTGTCGGCTCCCCTGGCTGCACTCTCATCGGACCCAAGGGCGAACTTATCCTTGATCACGGTGTCATTGTTGCCAAACGTCACATTCACATGACTCCGGCAGATGCTGTTACTTTGAAGGTCAAAGATAATGACGAAGTTTTTGTCCTGACCAAAAGCTTCGGCCGCGCTCTTATTTATGCAGATGTAGTAGTACGTGTAGACTGGAGTTACCGCCTTGCCATGCACGTAGATACCGATGAGGCCAATGCTTTTTCCAATGAAAAAGAGCCTTATGGGGTAATCGTAAAATTCTTTGATGATAACTATAATACGGATAAATGGATTGAAGACGTATTGTCCGGTATTAACCGCTAAATGTCAGGGCATACTCTGTGACTCCATTTTATTATTGTTCACTGGTGATATTCCGCAAGGTGTTTTTTGTGAACAGAGTGAACAGTAATTCCATTTTCTTGCAGCAGCATATGCCAGTCACAGCTTCCCGGAGCCTGTCTGAAAATCAATTCTGTAATCTGTTCACTCAGTCTATACAAATGAAAAGTGCTTCCTGCCCGAATCCGGGTGTGGAAGCACTTTTGCGTCACTGAATTCCAATTGTCGCCGCCAACAGCTCCTGAAGAGAATTAGTAACCATAATTCTGGAAAAATCTACTGTCTGGGCTTTATTAACTCCCGCAGTACCTGCTGCCTCATTACTGCCAGCTTCCATCTCTGCGGCATCTCCGTATGTCACCTGACTAAATACACTTACGTGCTGTCCTGCATCAAACAATTCCTGAAGGCTGTTTGCAACATAGAGGCTTCCCGGTGAAACAGTTCCGTCTCCGGAAGCATCTATGGTAACCGTATCCATATCTCCTGTTGTAACAAGGTTCGCCTTGATCAGATCCTGAAGGTTATTGGATACGTCAATTCCTGTGATATACTGGGTATTGGCTATAGTTTTACCACTCTGCCTCATTTCTTCTACCTGCTGTGCGTTCGGATAGAAGGATGGCTGACGAATGTAACGAAAGCTTGCACTATAAGCCTCTCCTACTGTAACTCCATTCTTGCTGGAAGAACAATGTACAACGATCCAGTCTCCTGCGTCAGTTTTTCCACAGATAATACCCACATGGTTGGCACTTCCGGCTTCTGGTCCTCTCTGGAAAACCAGGTCACCTGGCTGGGCATCTGCCTCACTTACCACGTTCGCTCTGCCCCACTGGTCTGAGGTACCGCTTCCTACAGCTGCGATCATAGCCTGATTCTCATAGCCATTGATCACTGCCCAGGTAACAAAACCGCTGCAGTCAAGGCCATAAGCACGTAAAGTACCGGTACTCTGACTGCCCTCTGCGCTTACCTGCTGTACCGCGCCCCAGCTTGGGTCCATTCCGATCACAGTAGACTTGCCGCCCCAGAAATACCCCACCTTACCAACCAGTGAATAAGCAGCTGCAATTACATTTACACGCTCTTCTGAAACGTCATCGCCAACACTCTGTCTTACAAAGCCCTTGGCTGCTGTAACAGTTGCACAAAGAAGCTTGCAGTCTGTTTCAAGATATTTCTTCAAAATCCCCCTCTCATCCTTGGGGATCTTATTTTCTTTAATATAATGGTTAATATGGTAATTTCCATATGTAACTCTGTTAGAATTACTTTCGTCCTTCACAACAGGATTCATCCTGGCAAAAATAGCTGCCAGATCATCCTTACAGGAAGAATCCAGCGTAAAAGAAGTGGCACCATCAAGGCTCTTCTCATAGACATATATGGCAAGTATATCCTGCCAGTTGCGTACAAGAAGGGTATCTGCGGATGTGGTAACACCACCTTCGGAATCAGATACATCTGTCAGTTGATTGGCAGCCTTATACTCTGTCTCAATCTGCTCCATAACATCTGCAAAATCATCAGAAAATGACAGCTGATAGTTCTCCTGCAGGCTGTTCAGATAAAATTCCTTGCCTGCGTGAAGATTAGATGCATAGTAGACTGGGGTTCCATTAAGTGCCTGCGTTGTAGTGCTGTCAATCTTATCTGCATCTTTATCGTCTGCTGCCCCGGACAGCTGGCTGATCGTCTTCTCCATATCTGTAAGAAGCTTGTAATTGGTAACAGCAGCCTTCTCCTGGTCTGAAAAGCTGTTATAGGTCTTTCTCAGGGCTTTGACTTTTTTCTTCTTTTTCTTATCTAATTCCTGCTTGAAGGTTTTATCAATGTCTTTGATCAGGGCACTTACCTTCTGCTGGCTCTCTGCTGAAAGTCCAGGAGTCACAGTGGGTGTCACCTCAGGTGCAGCACTAGGCTCTGGTGTCACTGTGGGGGTATCGTCCGGCGTTGCACTAGGTTCTGGTGTCACGCTTGGTTCTGGTGTCGCACTTGGTTCTGGTGTCACCTCAGGTGTATGATCTGGCATCACACTTGGAGCCGGTGTCACTGTAGGTGTATGATCTGGTGTTTCACTTGGAGCCGGTGTCTCTGTAGGTATATGATCTGGTGTAGTAGGCTCTGATGGGATCTGTGTAGGCTCAGCTGGTGTTTCTGTGGGCTCTGATGGCGTCTGTACAGACTCTGCTGGTACCTGTGCCGGCTCTGACGTTGTCTCCGGAGGTGCGGAAGGCGTCTCTGCCGATGCCTGCTCTGATGAAATCGGCTCTGCTGCCGCTTCCCGGGCAGCTGTTTCTGTTTCTGACAAGGCTGTCTCTTCTGAGGCAAAAACACTGGCCGTTCCTGTAAAGGATATCGCAGCTGCCATAGTAATACATAAACATTTTGTCAGATATTTATTTTTCATATTCAAAAGATGCTCCCTTCTATTCATGAACATCCCTTTACTCCCCTATATAAAGGTATGCATTCTTACCTTAAAGACAGTTCGCATTAAGTATTAACATGCATTATTGTAGCATACTAACCCTTCTAAATCAACTATCCTCAAAATATACAGACGTATTTTCGTGATTTTTTATTTTTTCTTCACAATTTCTGTACAGATTTAAGTGAAAGCGTTTCCCACTTGCTAAATACCGCTTTTTTTCGCAGCAGCGAAGAATTCATTTTTTCTGCTGTACAAAAAAATACCAGTCCCGGTACTCACAGACAAGCTGCTGTGATCTCCCGGCACTGGCTCTTCCCATTATCAGCATGCAGCCGGAATCAGAATATCCTCTCTGCCAAACTGCTTCGCAGCCAGCTGCAGGATTCCATGAATAACCTGTGAACAGATTCTGAGAATATACTGAACATCCTCTGCAATATTACGCTCCTTAAGAAGATATCTTTCATGGGCATTTCCAATATACTCCACCAGTTCCCTGAAGCTTCCGAAATTCACTGGAAGAATGACCATACGATCTGCTGCCCCACTCTCTATGTAGCGCTTCAGATGGTTCTTAAGATGCTTCTCGTATTTATTATGCTCGTACAGATTCCCGGTAAAGTTCTTATTATGGGGAAAAGTAAAATAATCTGCCATATAATGCATCACTTCGCCAAACCTGCGCCAGTAAACGCGCTCCTTGCTTTCTTTGGGATCATTGTCAATAAGAGCTTTCATCTTACCCTGGATTTCCTCGAAGGTGCCGAAATATTCATGCTTCTTTGTAAGAAAAGATGGCTTAATATCCGGAAGAATGCTTCCAAGGCAGAACGCCTTTCTGTGGGACTGCAGACTCTTAGTGGCAGGCATCTGGTCTGCCAGATATCTGGCTACCAGTATATGGGATTTTTTACGCAACCGCTTCCTCTTCTTTCCTGTTCTTATCCATTGTAACAGATAAAAAACAATAAACTGTAAAAAGCTTTTGTATCTGCTTTTCAAATCATCGTTATCACAACTTAATATAGCAGAATCTCTGTCAAATTTCAAATAAACATTTTCTGATTTTCTGTAAAATATTTTCCAATATATCGTTAAATTGCACAATTATATCCTGCGTGTAAGCCGGTCTTGTTTTTTTTCGTCATATATTGTATTATTAGGTTACTGTACAGCTGAAAATCATGCAGACCCATGATTTCTGTACATTGCAAAGTGTGTTGCTGGTCACAAAGTGAACCGTAACATGATCCAAAAAATGAAATGCTGCCAGCGAACAGTAATGAAATACACTGGCATCATGAAATCGTTACATAAAGGAGGAATTATATGCCTGGCCATAAACCACGGACGAATAAAGGGCTGGCTATAGCTGCTGTTCTTATGTGTCTTGCATGCGGAGTTTCTTTTACCCAGTCTTCCGCTTCGCACTCACCCATTACAGATACCCAGACCCCAGACATGTTCGTAGCTGGAAATACAGATGATTCCCAGATTCAATCTGATGGTGCGGCAGCTGAAAATACCGATGCAGGAGAGGAGAACACACCGGAGGATGTCATTCCCACCGAAGCGCCTGCTGCAGATACCCCGGCACCTGATACCCTTTCAGGTTCAGACACTTCTTTTGAGGTCTCTCCGGAAGCTTCCCAAGGGGCGTGGACACCAGTTGACAGCAACTGGTATTTTCTGGTAAACGGAGAAGGTTATAAAGGCTGGCTCACAGATACAGACGGACACCGCTATTACTTCAATGACAAAGGCGTTATGCAGACCGGATGGCTTGAGCTTGATGGCAAGCGCTACTACCTCAATGCAGATGGAGTTCTTCAGACTGGTGACGTGACAATAGACGGCGAAATTTATCACTTTGGCGCTGACGGTGCACAACAGGGTGAACCGACGACGCCAGATGATAGTTCCAATCAGGATCTTGTATTCTACATGAATACTACATCAGATTCTTCGAATGCTGACAATCTCACAGCTTCTGCGACAGGTGCTTCCACACCGGCTGCAGAAGCTGATATTTCTTCTGATCGAAATGAAGATTCCAGGAAAGCTTCTTCCGAAGTCGATGAGACTTCTGAAGCCTCTTCTGCAGCATCAGAAGTCTCCCCTGTACCGGAAGCCTCCGTTACTTCGGAACCGACTGTCTCTCCGGAGCCAAAGGGGATGATTGCCCTCACCTTTGATGATGGACCCAGTGATTTTACAGACCGTCTTTTGGATTGTCTGGAAGCAAACAATGTAAAAGCTACTTTTTTCCTGGCAGGTCAGGAAGTGGAATATTTTCAGGAACCTGTAAAGCGTATGGAGGAGCTTGGATGCGAGATTGGAAACCACTCTTATGATCACCCGGATCTCACCACGCTTTCCGCCGATAATGCTGCAAGTCAGCTTTCCCGCACAGATCAGCTGATCCAGGATCTCACAGGGCACATTGCCACTGTTGTGCGCCCCCCTTATGGTTCTTACAATGACACCGTAGCAGAGACTGCAGCAAGGCCTCTGATTTTGTGGTCTGTGGATACTCTGGACTGGGAAACACAGAATGCAGATTCCACAGTACAGAATGTAATGGACAACGCCAGTGATGGACAGATTATTTTAATGCATGATATTTTCAAAGAATCTGTGGATGCTGCTGAAATTTTTATTCCGCAGCTACTGCAAGAGGGCTATCAGCTGGTAACAGTAAGCGAGCTGGCTGCTGCAAAGGGAATTACATTGGAAAACGGAACCGCTTATGGATCGTTTTGATTTGGCGTGTCCCAAGTTCAAACGCCTTATCGTGCAAGCACGAACGGCTTTTTGACCTTTTGACACTGGTATCATAATATAGCACTACATAAAAACCAGAGTATCGTTTTCAGGAAATCAGCAACTATACTCTGGTTTATTCTATATATTTTTTCAAACACGCAAAAAAAGGAACTGCCATCATGACAATTCCTCTTTTATACTTATTCAGTTTTCTCTTCCAGAAGGCTGCTGTGAACATACGCCTCAGAACCTTCATAGTCAATCTGGATCCAGTCTCCGCTCTCACCTTTCTTGACTACTTCTGTCCCAGCGGACAATCCACCAATCACTTCTGCATCACTGCTGGCTGCTGCACGGACATTACAATCCTCTGTCACTACCAGCGTAGTTCCATCGGCTGTCTCTGCAGATCCTGTGACATCCTCACCAAGACCATCAAGGAAAGCAGCAAGTGCAGGATCTGCAGTCTGTGCATCCTCATACTGCTTCTGTACCTTGGCCTTCAGCTCCTTCACGTCGTCATCCTGACGCAGAGAAACTTCATATTTCGTTATCTCGTCGCTGTCATCGTGAGCAGCGCCGTCAATCTTCCAGTTCCCGTCTGTGTCCTTTACCACATAGAACTCAGCAAGCGCAGGTACCTTTGTATCAATCCCCTGACAGATGTAGTAAAAACAGGAATATACTACATAGGAATCGTCATCAAGCCCCTTTTTCGTGTAGATATCACCAGCTTCATACCCTTCAATGTACTTGGCATTGGTAATCTTAGACTCGTCTGCCGGTGCAAGATTATCTACCAAAGTACGCAATGTGGTAATATCTTTATCCCCCAGAGCTGTGTAATAGCTCTTGATCAATGAAGTAATCTCTTCATTAGCTTTTTCCATGGGATTGGCGTCTTTCTTCCCGTCAGTCTCCCCATCATTTGCCGGAGAAGAAGGAACATTTCCCTGGTCGTTGTCTGCTGTTACCTGCTCATCGGTTGTATCCTTGCTGGAATCGCCCTTCCCGCTTCCCATAAATGCACGGATACCGAAAAACAGGACAACCACGATTAACAGAATCGCTCCGCCAAGCATAAAATAGCGAAGGTTATCTGATAACCATTCTCTGAAATTATCCAAGTTCTTGTCCTCCTTAATACAACGCACCGGAACGCCCGATCGTTCCAGGCAATACACCTGAAGGGAATCGAACCCCCGCACATGGTACCGGAAACCACTGCTCTATCCACTGAGCTACAGGTGCATAAATTCGAAAGCTGCATTATCATTCGTTACTGTCTAGCGTTTAAACAGCAACCTTATATACAACCACTTCGACTAAAAAATTATAGCACAATATCGACTGGATGTAAAGTTTTTTCTTTTGACGGAATAGTTATGTCAGTTTTGAAAAAGGGGCTGTCGGGAAATAGACAGCCCCGCCCTCATCCGGGCAAAATCTCCCACAAATTGTGACGCACATCTTGCAGAAAGCCTTTTTCAAACACGCTCTAGTACTCTATTTTTACTCCATTTTCGTAATAAATAGCTTGAAATTATAATAATTTACGTGGAATACACCACTCTCTCAACCCCTGGAAATACTGGAAAAATCAGGTGTTCCGTAGAGGTCGTATGGGGTGCTCTGATATACGTAATAATTACATTTATTTGCACCCCATCTGGTTACAATAAATCCAGTAAAATCAAGGGATTCCAAGGCTCTACGCCATATCATTTTTCTGTACTACCCCATTTTTACCCCACGGTATCACCCACAAAATTTAATAACTTTTTCATTACTAGCTAAATTTATCTCAGCTGCCGGATCCGGGAGATCAATTGAATCTTCAAGAAGTTGCATATCATTCACTTTTTTATGCTCCATAACCGCAGTATATAAATCCATTGTCATCTGAAGAGAAGCATGGCCAAGATAGGCTTGCACTGTTTTTGGTACAATTCCAGCTTCAAAACATCTAGTAGCAAATGTATGTCTGAAGCAGTGTCCTGAAAAAGTTTCCATCAAATCCAACGGATCCCTCATCAGATTCACTTCCTGCACGATTCTTTCAATTGCATCGCAATATAATTGTGCATTTAATGGAGTCCCGAGCTTCGTAGTAAACAGGAAATCAGGAAATTCCAAATTCTTCCTACAAGTTTTCGCCATTACAATTTTATGCTGAATAATCTGTTTTTCTAATGCTTTACGGCAATATGAATTAATTGGAACTGTCCTTATACTTGTTTCTGTCTTTGGTGGTCCCAGATGGAACGTCTTACACTCATCACCCTCCAGTTTCTGATACAACAACGTACGCTTCACATGAATAACATTATTTTTCCAATCAATATCATCTTCCGTAAGCGCATACAATTCTCCTGGACGTAAACCAGTATTTACAGCAACTACAAACATATTATTATAGAATGTACCGGCGGCACATTCAAAAAAGTCTGTCTGATCCTCTTTGCTGAGCGCCTTAATCTCATTCTGTGGCTTATTCTTTGGCAATCTTACACCTTTTGCTGGATTACGGATAAGGAACTGATCTTCCATTGCTCTATTAAGCATATCAATAAGAAGAACCTTTACTTTGTTCAAAGACTCATACTGATATCCTTTTTTTGACATATTATTCACCAAATCTGTAATCATCAATTTGGTGATATTTACTAAACGAGTTTTTCCAAGAACTGGTGAAATCAACCTTTTATACATTGAATTGTATGTAGTTTTTGTGCTGAGACGGACAACAGGTTCTTTATAAACCCGCATCCATTTTTCGTACCACTCATCCAATGTTATTTTTTCATCAACAATATTTGACAGCTTTTGTTCGTTTAGTTCCGCCTCTGCCAGCTTAGCTTTTACTTCTTTCACCGTTGTACCATAGACGGATCTTCTGTCGCCGAAACGGTCTACATACCTTCCATGATACACCCCGTTTTTTCTTTGTGTAATGCCTTTTCCCAATTCCTTTCCTTTTAAATTTTTTCCCATTCTTTCACCTCTTATTAACTAGAGGTGCGTAAATGTTATTTTTTATAGCACTAATCTTATCACACACCTCCGTTTCCTGCAATCATAAATAAACAGTTTCATCTAAATATGATTCCAGTCTGTTTTTTTTGATAAGCGCTTTCTTACCATTGAAAAGCACAAAATTGCAGCAAGGTTCTTTTATCATATCGCGCAGTTTGTTTTTACCAATGTTGAAATATTCAGCAGCCTCATCAATCGTCAACAAATATTTCTCAGACATAATAATCACCTCCCAAATCAAAAAAGCACCCAAAAATCAACGTTTTCGTGATTTTTGGGTGCAATTGCACACACTACCGTTATTTCCATCCATCCCGAACCAAATCGGAATAAGAGTTTATGCAGCGTCTGCTGCCAAATACCATTTTTATAATATCATCCATGAAACTATGTGTCAATTTCATCACAGTTTCAAATATGTAGCATTAAAGTTTTATTATTATCGCTTAATTATCATAAAAAGTTATAAACTCAACATTTACGCTACCTCCAGCGTATTTATTGAAACCTCATATGCAATTCGCTTCTGAGTTTCATTTTCCTCGATCCGTTTTTTGTACTCCCGGCTTTGGATTCTGCCCCAGACCATCACACGGGTTCCCACCTTAAGATCAGCCGCATAGCGGGCGGTACTCCCCCAACAAATGCAGGGTATGTAATCTGATTTTCCAAAAGACCGGTTCACAGCCAGAAGCAGATCCGTAATTTCTTTTTTCAGAGGGGTTTTTCGGTAAACTGTAGGTTTACAGATTGTACCTTCCAGAAGAATTCGATTTGTGTAATCCGTCTTAGAGTCATTTACCTCTACAAATTTCACTTCCCTGGCAAATACATAAAGCTCTAATCGAGTATGGTTTTCTTCACGTAGATTATGTGAATGAAATTCCCCATAAATTTCCGCAAATTCACCAACGCGGCTCTTCGTAATATCTGCAATTTGTTCCGATATCAACACCGGAATTGTATCTACAGAATCGCTGAGGCGCTTAACCTGAAGCTCCGCCTTATAAAAGCATTCTCCACAAATCTTATGACTAAATGTAAAATCCATTGCAATCTTACCAGTGATAACAACCTGGTTGTCGTCAAACATTATATAGGCCATAGTATCTTTATCCTTTCTCTCTTTTGTTTACCATTTTATGCGGCGTTCTCCATCAAATCCTCTTCCAGGATATCCGCAAGCAACTTTCCAGTGAATCCAAATCCATTCACTTTTACTTTCTTTTTCCGCAAATCTTCGATTTCTTTTTTCCGAAGATCCCGGCTCTTTAGCGAAAGAATCTTATCTTCTTTATTGAGCTTACGTGTAAGCTGCTTCTGCCACTTCACCAAAAATTTTTTTGCTTCCTCAATGTCAGGATTTTGACGGTCAAAATAAGTACGCTTCTGGCGTACTGTTCCATCAGGTTCCACTTCCAATGTATAATAGGGTTTCTCTGGAGTATCTGTTTTTCGTAGAAACAAAAGATAGGATTCCTGTTTTGCCATACGGTCAAAATAAGTTTCCTTTCCAGTAATGCAATGCTTTAGTTCATTTCCCTCTGCCAAAATATCTTTTACATTTCGCGGTGCTACAATCTGATACTTTTGATCTTTATATTCATATTTTTTCAGACTTTCGCAAACCGCTTCTATTGTAGGAAACTTTTCCACGACCTCATCTGCTTTCAAATCCATTTCTTTATCTCTCAGCATTTGGATCACTTCATTATGCCGCAGTTCCAGCTTTCGTACCCGATATACAATGGAATCCTTTATATTCAGGTCAAGTTCTTCAGCCATATCAAGATAATCCTTCCATGTACCCAGAAGATCTCTTGGCGTTTTTTCACTTTGGCTCGCCTGCTTTTTCAAATAATTTCTAATCTGCTCCGGATTCATTCGATCCAGTATGAACAATAACTCTGTTGGATCAATCTTGTATTTTGAGAACCAGGCAATCACATCATCTCTGATCATCTTTCCCAATCCCTTTTCAAAAACCAGCCATTGAAGGAATACAATTCCCCCCTTATTATCTCGAAGTCGATTTAACCGAAACTTATCAATACCCAGCGCATGGCTTAAAGAATTGGATTCTTTAAAATAAACAGATTGATCTGTTATTATCATTTCATTTACCAAATGATTCAGGCCTGCCTTAGCCAGCTGTTCCCAATAGGGATATTCTTTTAGTTTTTTAAAATAAGTTACCGGCTCTACTTTTTCACTTTTCTTAGCCAATTCATAAAATCCGCTTCTCTTAAATTGTTCATTATGAATTCCATAAAGAGACTTTTTATAAATACGTCCCCAATAGCGTGGCTCATATTGTCGATAATATAGATTGCCTGTACGTAATTCTCCCTGAATCCATCTTCGCTCTTCCGTCTTGTGACAGTATCCCCAATAAAACTCCTTTTCATTAAGGTCCTCGTCATAAACAAATCTGCGTTGCTCCCACCAGATATATATTGGCTTTGTGTAAGCAATCATATCATACTTCACATATGCTCTGAATTCACGCACAATCAAGCCATCACCACAGGTTTGTAACAGGTATGCGCTTTCCGTTTCCGTCATCACCGTTCTCTGTCTTCCAATTGGTTTGTATTGAATTTTATGACTGCAGTTAGGGCATATGCCCTTCTTATTATATTTCGGATCTTTTATAGGGACATTTCTTTCACACCACGTACAGTAACCAGTATCTGCCTTTTTCTTTTTGGAGTATTGATAAAAAATATAGTTTTCTGTGATCCCTACCTTTTTCATCCATTTATCCCAGTCTTTTGGTGTTTCTTTTACACAGTTCATCACCTTGTCCCATTCCCGCGTAATCTTCCGATTTTTTTGTATTCTTGTTCTTCTCCGCACCTGCTCTTCAAATTCCCAAATACTATCATATATTTCATTTTCCTTACAGTTTTCTTCTACTGTTTTCCGGATTATTTCCAGGCTTTTTAAGTCGCACCATGCATGATGTTTCTTTACCCCATTTGGGTATTCGATTTTATCCAGCATTTTATTTGTCCAGCTCTTTAGCCGATAATCGTACCCTATGAAACAATCTTTTTTCTTATCAATGAACAACGTATACAAAGGGCGTCTTCCACCTGCTGCTAAAATTTCTGTAAAGAAAAATCCAATCTTTACAATGTTTTCTTCCTCTTCCGCGCGTATAAGCATGCCAACCGGGTATGTCATTTTTTCATAGGGCATATTTCCAATAATCGGGACATCGTTTTCTGCCACTTGTACCATTTCATCTGTTGCTTCCAATATTTTCATTTTTTTTAACTTTTGTTTTTCCATTTAATTCGAATTCGTCCTTTCTGAAGTTATTATATAAATTTAGGGTTAGCTGCTCAGCCTCATCCTTATGCGCATTTGCCGTAACCCACTCCTGTTGCAAAGCTTCAATCTGTTCGACAGAAAGTCTCTTCTTCATAAATCTTTGTTCTGTATCATTCAGAGACTCCCAGCCCTTTTTCACAATCTTTCTTTTTGTCTGCTCCAGGCGTTTCTCTTTTCGTTTCTGTTTCCACTTCTTATTCGCTTTCGCAAAGTCTGCTTCATAGCTAACATTTATTCCTGCTTTCTCATCTTGAAGATCCTGTACTTTATCGCGAATCAAGCGTGCTGCGACCCTAACATTCAGAATTTCCACCTTCAAATCTGGATCATACAACGCCTGCATAGAATAGCCATTGAACCATTCTTTTCTAAAAATATCCTCCCGGTTTCTTTTTGCAATTTCCTCACAGATATCGACCGAAACCTTGCTCTGCAGAAATTTCTTTCCCCTTGTGATCGTCACTACAGGTTCACCAGCAAAAAAGGTATCGTCTTTTCGAATGGTAGATACCTTTATATCGTAGTAGATATTCCCGCTTTTTTCAGAAAGAGTTCTGCCTTTCAACGTGCAGTAATCGCCAGGTTCACATCTACACCTCATTGGATCATAGTTTAGGCTCCATTCCTGCTTCTCGTAGTTATAAGACATATGCATCTTACAAATACAGTTTTTATGCTGTTCCTTAAATTT